>JBATKC010000440.1:0-9914 GCA_049669065.1 Gammaproteobacteria bacterium | reverse complement strand
TGAAGGTCTGGCTTCACCCTGAGCCGCAGATTTTCCGTCATCCGGGCCCGCATTGGCCGTATCCGGTTTTGCACCGCTCTCGTCACGCCGTGGCGCATTACGATCGCGTGAGTCGGCCCGCTTGCGCGGCTTGCGTCCATCAGATCGACGATCCTGTTCTCCACCCTTGCGTGAATCGCCGTCTCTTCCGCCGCGGCCGCGCTGCCGCGATCGTCCCTGGGGCCGTTCGCGGCGCTGCCCGGAGCCTGCCTTGCTGGGGCCGCGGCCGTCCCGACGTTTCTTGTCAGGCTCGGCTTTGACATCCTTGTCTTCAGGCGCGCCCTTGAACAGGGCGAAGAAGCGGGCGAGAAGACCCGGTGTCTTTTCTCCCGATGGCTTGTTGTCGAGCCGCGTCGGCGTCGGAGCCGGCGTGCTCGGCACGATCTTGCTGACCGCGGGCTTCTGCGCCATCGGCTGCTGGCGGGTCGCCCGCTCGATGACGTCGCTGGTTTCGGCTTCGGACTCCGGCAGCATATAGCTGACCGGCGCGTTCTCCGGAAGCTGGGCCGCATCGTCGCGTACCCGCCGCAGCTGGTAATGGGGCGATTCGAGATTGCCGCGCGGGACGATGACTATGCTCACGTGCTCGCGTTCTTCTATCGTCGTCAACCAGGCCCGCTTCTCGTTGAGCAGGTAAGTGGACACATCGATGGGGAGTTCCGCGATGACCTTGGCCGTGCGATCCTTGCGCGCTTCTTCGCCCAGCAGGCGCAGCACTGACAGCGACAGGGATTCCACGCCACGGACGGTGCCGCGTCCGAGGCAGCGTGGACAGGTGCTATGAGCGGACTCGCCGAGTGAGGGTCGCAGACGCTGGCGCGACATCTCCAGCAGACCGAATCGGGAGATGCGCCCGATCTGGATTCGGGCGCGATCCATTTTCACCGCGTCTCGCAGCCGATTTTCTACCTCGCGTTGAGCCTTTTGCGGGCCCATGTCGATAAAGTCGATGACGATCAGACCGCCGAGATCGCGCAGGCGCAGCTGACGGGAGATCTCGTCCGCTGCCTCCAGGTTGGTATTCAGCGCCGTCGCCTCGATGTCCTCGCCCTTGGTCGAACGGGCCGAGTTGATATCGATCGAAACCAGCGCCTCGGTGTGATCGATGACAACGCTGCCGCCGGAGGGGAGATCGACCGTATGCGAAAACGCGGACTCGATCTGGCTCTCGATCTGAAAACGGGTGAACAGCGGTACCGGATCTTGGTAAAACTTCAGCTTGCGCTGGTTATGCGGCATCACGCGCTCGACGAATTCCTGCGCCTCGTTGTAGGCCGTCTGATCGTCGATCAGGATCTCGCCTACATCATTCGAGAAGTGATCGCGCAGCGCGCGGATCACCGTATTGCTTTCCTGGTAGATAAGGAAGGGCGCCGGGCGCTGCACCGCCGAGGCTTTGATCGCTTCCCATACCTGCAGCAGATAATCCAGATCCCACTGCAGCTCTTCGTCACCGCGGCCGACACCGGCGGTGCGCACGATCGCGCCCATGCCGGCCGGGATCTCGATCGCCTTGAGCGCATCGCGGACCTCGTCCCGATCGGCGCCGGTGATGCGTCGGGACACGCCGCCGGCACGGGGATTGTTCGGCATCAGCACGAGGAAGCGGCCGGCCAGACTGAGGAAGGTGGTCAGGGCCGCGCCTTTATTGCCGCGCTCCTCCTTCTCGACCTGGATGACGATCTCCTGGCCTTCCTTGAGCACCTCGCGGATATTGATCCGGCCGCTGGTGTCCGCGCCTTCGACGAAATACTCGCTGGAGATTTCCTTTAGCGGCAGGAAACCATGACGGGTGGACCCGTATTCAACGAAGGCCGCTTCGAGGCTGGGTTCGAGCCGGGTGATCCGGCCCTTATAGATATTGGCCTTTTTCTGTTCCCGGGCAGGGGTTTCGATATCGAGGTCGATCAGTCGCTGACCGTCGACCATGGCGACTCGCAACTCTTCTTCCTGAGTTGCGTTCACTAGCATTCTTTTCATTGTAATCGGCTCTTGTGGGATCAAGGGCCGACGATCCGCAACGGGCGGGGACCAGCAGAACAGCCGTGGGGCGCAACCGACCGGAACGGTCGTCGCGCCACAAACATGCCCAGGCGCCCGCGATCAGCGCGAGCGAGAGCCAGAGAAAAGCTGTCATAGTCTTCGGTCCTGCTTGCGTCCGAGAGTCGGGCGCAGGGCCTCGAGGCTCCGCGCGGGGATCATCGGTCTCGCGATGGACTGAACATTCAAATCCAACAACTACGGCGACCCCGGTGCGTCCGGGTCGCCACGTGTATTCCGTCTCGCGACCGGCCGGCTTCGCATAAAATGCCGCCCGGAGGTCGCTACGCCGGTACTATAACAACCACGTGGCCTCGTGATCAACGCCAAATGCGTCTCATAAGGTCCTGAAAAGGGGAATATTTTGACTGCCCGAGAGTCAGCGCCCAAAGCGGCGGTCAGGCTGGTGACGGTCAGCGACGATCAGGCTGGCCAGCGGATCGACAATTTTCTGTCGTCCCGCCTCAAGGGCGTCCCCAAGAGTCGGCTGTACCGCCTGTTGCGCAAAGGCGAGGTGCGCGTCAATAAGGGGCGTATCGGCCCCGCATACCGGATCCAGGCCGGAGATATCGTACGTATTCCACCGGTCCGTATGGCCGCAAAGGCGGCGCCCATGCCGGCCGCAGCTACGCTGGAGTTCTTGTCCGGACGTATCGTCCACGAGGACAAGCGGCTGCTGGTGCTCGACAAACCTGCCGGGATGGCGGTGCACGGGGGTAGCGGGCTGAGTTTCGGCGTTATCGAAGCGCTGCGGGCGGCGCGGCCAGACGCCCCGTTTCTTGAATTGGTGCATCGTCTCGACCGGGATACCAGCGGGTGTCTGATGATCGCCAAACGGCGCAGCTATCTGCGTTCGCTGCACGATATGCTGCGGCAAGGGGCGGTGGAGAAGCAGTATCTGGCCCTGGTCCGGGGGCAGTGGCAGCTGGGCAAAATCTTGCTCGAGGACCGTCTCGCCACCCATCAGCGACGCGATGGCGAGCGGCATGTCGAGCTGGACGCGAGCGGCAAACTTGCCGCCAGCCGATTCCGCCCGGTCGAGATCTGGCCGCGCGCGAGTTTGATCGAGGTCGCCCTGCTGACTGGCCGCACCCACCAGATCCGGGTCCAGGCGACGGCCGCCGGGCATCCGCTGGCGGGCGACGACAAGTATGGAGATCCGGTGTTCAACCGTCAGATGGCGCGGATCGGCCTCAAGCGTATGTTCCTTCACGCGCATTCGCTGAGCTTTGACGATCCGGTCAGCGGCGAGCCGCGCTCCTTCAGCGCGCCGTTACCCGCGGACCTCGGCGGCATCATTGACAAGCTGGGCAAAGGCGCTTGAGCAGTCGCTGGCCGCTGCTGGTGTTCGACTGGGACGGGACGCTCATGGACTCGACAGCGGCCATCGTGCGCGCCGCCCAGGCGGCGATCGCCGATCTCGGTCTGCCAGCGCGTAGCGATGAGAGCATCAGCGGCATCATAGGCCTCGGTTTGCAGGAATCCTGGCAGGCACTGTTCCCGGAACTGGAAACCGGTTCCTATGACCGGTTCGTCGACAGCTACCGTGATCACTTCGTGCAGCGGGAGCGGGCGTCGTCACAACTGTATCCGGGGGTGGCTGAAGCGTTGCGGATGCTGAGTGGTCGCGGTTGCCTGCTGGCAGTGGCGACCGGCAAGAGCCGCCGGGGGCTGGACCATGATCTCGAGCAGACCGGCCTGGCTCATCTGTTTACCGCCACCCGTACTGCGGATGAGACCCGTTCCAAGCCGCACCCGGAGATGCTTTGCAGTCTGATGTCCGAACTCGGTTTTAATCCCGGGCAGACGCTGATGATCGGTGACACCGAATTTGATCTGTTGATGGCGCGAGCCGCCGGGGCTTCAGCGCTGGCGGTGACCTGGGGTGCACACCCGGCCGCGCGTCTGCGCGCGCACCAGCCGGTCGGCTGTCTGGACAGTGTCGAGGAAATCCCGCGCTGGCTAGAGCAGATCGAAGCCGAGCTGGCGCAGGGCGGCTGAGACCCAGATCAGCGGCAGGCCGATCAGCCCGGTGGGGTCCTGACTGTCGATGCGATCGAACAGGGCGATGCCCAGCCCCTCGCAGCGGAATCCGCCAGCACAATCAAGCGGCTTGTCCCGGCTCACATAACGCTGTATCTCGGCGGTTTCGAGCGCACGGAATTGCACCCGGGTGACATCCATATGCAGCAGCGGTTGTGCGCCCGGGCTGCGGCCATCGATGATGGCCACTGCGGTGAGGAACTCCACTGGCTGTCCGGAGCTGCGGCGCAGCTGTTCGACGGCAGCGATTTCGGTCCCCGGTTTGCCCAATACTTCACGCTCGCGGACCGCGATCTGGTCGGAGCCGATGACGACCGCGCCCGGTCGACGCGCGGCCACGGTCCGTGCCTTGAGTTGCGCCAGACGCGTCGCCAGCGAAGCGGGGTCCTCGCCGGCGAGCGGGCGCTCGTCGGACTGCGGCACCTCGACGGCGAAATCCATGCCCAGCCGATCCAGCAGCTGCCGTCGATAGGGCGAGCCGGAGGCCAGAACGAGTTCGGGATTGGGCATTGATTGATCCGTGTGCCTGAAGCGCGTCACCAGGGCGACATCTGTCGCAAAAACAATGGATTGCAGTGGAACACATTTTTGACACTGCATGCAATCCCGGCTAGCATTGGCCGATTATGTCGCTCGCCCTGACGGACCTTCTCTCACCAGATGTGCCCGTCCAGGGCGATTTGTGTGTTGGCGTACCGGTAAACGCGTTTCCGCGTCTGGCCGCCGCATTGACAGACGGCAAGGTTGAGCTGGATCTGGACGTCCGCGTGCGACCCCTCGCGGGTGCCGTTGCGGCGCTGGCCGTGGAGGGCAGGGTGGCCGGCACCTTGCCACTGTGCTGCCAGAGATGTCTGGAGACGGTGCCGATCGAGATCGAGCAGACGCTCAATCTCGCGGTGGCCGCCGCCGGGGACGAAGAGCAATTGCCGGCCGGGTTCGAGCCCTGGCCCCTGGTCGCCGGTCCGGTGTCCCTGGGTCAGCTGCTGGAGGACGAGCTGCTGTTATCGCTGCCGCTGGCGCCGGTACATGACGACCCGAAGTCGTGTGGTCCGCTGGCCGACACCGTGTCGTCGCTGCAGCACGAAGGGACGGTGCAGGCGGAGAATCCGTTTGCGCTGTTGAAAGATTTGAAACGGTAGGCCGGACATGCCGCAAGGGTGCGGTTCCGGACGAGGAGTTAAGAGATGGCTGTTCAACAAAATAGAAAGACTTCTTCGCGACGCGATATGCGCCGCTCCCATGATGGCTTGAAAAAGCCGGCAGTGTCGGTCGAGCCGAAGACTGGCGAGACGCACCGCCGGCACCACGTCAGCGCCGATGGTTTTTATCGCGGCCGCAAGGTGATCGCGACCCCCGCCCCCGTCGAGGACGACGAGGAGTAGCTGGCCAGACTCGACGCAGGCTGAATGCCGCGCCGATCGCCTGAGGTCAGGGACATGGAACATCCGGTCCTCGCAGTCGATGCCATGGGCGGCGACGCAGGTGCCACTGTGATCGTGCCTGCGGCACTGACCTTCCTCGCCAATCATCCCCGGGTCTCCTTGCTCCTGGTCGGTGACCCGGAACAGATCGAGCCCTTGCTGGCCTCCGCCGGAGCCGACTTGCTGGCGCGCGCAGAGATCGTCGCGACCAGTCAGGTCGTGGGCATGGATGAGGCGCCCGCGGACGCGCTGCGCAAGAAGAAAGACTCCTCCATGCGCGTGGCCATCGATCTGGTCAAGGCAGGCCGGGCCCAGGCTTGCATCAGCGCCGGCAACACCGGCGCGTTGATGGCGATTTCACGTTTCGTGCTCAAGACCTTGCCCGGTATTGATCGGCCCGCGATTATTTCGGGGATCCCCGCGCGCGACGGGCACACTCTGATGCTGGATCTGGGCGCGAATGCCGATTGTCCCCCCGAGCAGCTGGTCCAGTTTGCGGTCATGGGCACGGTGATCGCGTCGGAATTGCACGGTATCGCCAGACCGCGCGTCGGACTCCTGAATATCGGTACCGAACAAAACAAAGGCAATGATGCCATCCGTCAGGCCGGCAAGATGCTTGCGCGCAGCGAGCTCAACTATCTCGGTTTCGTCGAAGGCAATGACATCATGTCCGGTCGCGTCGATGTGGTGGTCACCGACGGGTTTACCGGCAATGTGTCACTCAAGACCATGGAGGGCCTGGTGCGGATGTTGTTCCTGAGCATCCAGGACGAAGTCGCCAAGTCCTGGCGCCAGCGGTTGGTCGCGCTCGCGGCGTCGCCCATGTTGCGCTCACTTCAGGCTAAACTTGACCCACGGCTGTATAACGGCGCGAGTCTGGTGGGGCTGCAGGGCATCGTTATCAAGAGCCACGGTAGTGCGGATGAAATCGCGTTCCGCAACGCGTTGCGCACCGCGCTGATCGAGATCAGGAAAGATGCGCCGGGTCAGATCGGGGCGCTGATGAGCCGACAAAAATTATTGGAGGACGGGGTTTGATCTACTCGCGCATAGCCGGCACCGGCAGATACCTGCCCGAGCGTATCCTGACCAACGCCGACCTCGAAAAGATGGTCGACACCACCGACGAATGGATCCGAACCCGCACCGGGATCGAGCGTCGCCATATCTGCGCCGAGGACGAAACGACCTGCGACATGTCGGAACAGGCCGCATTGCGGGCGATGGAAGATGCGGGGGTTGGACCGGAAGACATCGATCTGGTGATCGTGGGTACGACGACGCCGGACCAGGTGTTTCCCAATGTCGGCTGTCTACTGCAGCATCGGCTGGACATCCATGGCTGTCCGGCGTTCAGCCTCGAAGCGGCCTGCACCGGATTTATCTATGCGCTGAGCGTGGCCGATAAATTTGTCCGCAGCGGCGAGGCACGCAATGCGCTGGTGATCGGCGCCGAGGCGATCTCGAAGATGACGGATTGGACCGATCGTCACACCTGCGTCCTGTTCGGTGACGGTGCCGGCGCGGTGGTGCTGCAGCCAGCGTCCGAACCCGGCATCATCTCCACCCATATCCATGCCGATGGCCAGTACAAAGACCTGCTGTTCTTCCCTTCCGGGGTATCGAAAAAGCCGCAGGATTTTCACGCGCGACGGGATTACGTCCAGATGCGCGGCAACGAGGTATTCAAGGTGGCGGTCAATACGCTTGGCCGTATCGTCGACGAGACACTGGCGGCAAACGGGCTGGAGAAATCGGATATCGACTGGCTGATCCCGCACCAGGCCAATATCCGCATTATCCAGGCCACGGCGAAGAAGCTCGACATGCCCATGGACCGGGTGATCCAGACGGTTGCCGAACACGGCAATACGTCCACGGCCTCAGTGCCGATGGCGCTGGATGTGGCGGTCCGCGACGGGCGTATCAAGCGCGGCGAGATGTTGTTGCTGGAGGCTTTCGGCGGCGGCTTTACATGGGGCTCGGCACTCGTTCGGTATTGAGAGACAGCCTGGCGCCAGCCATCCCGAGCAGATGGCGCAGGACTCAAGCTGCCATCTGGCGGCCACCAGGCATGGCGTGATGCCACAGCGGAGAGGTGACTGAATTGTCGAATCAAGATCGCAGACCGGAGTTTCACGGCTGGCGTCCACATCCCTGGCACGGACTCTCGCCGGGTAAGAACCCGCCGCTGGAAGTACGCGCGTTTATCGAGATCACACCGTTCGATCTGGTCAAGTACGAAGTCGACAAGGAGACCGGATACACGATCGTGGATCGGCCGCAGCGCACCTCCTCGCAACCGCCGGCGCTATACGGTTTTATCCCGCAGACCTATTGTGGCGACCGCGTGTGTCATCTGACGCCCGAGGCTGACCTGGCCGACGGTGATCCGCTGGATATCTGTGTCATCAGCGAGCGTCGCATCGACCGCGGAGGCATCCTCCTCGATGCGCGCGTCATCGGCGGTATCCAGATGCTCGACGGCGGTGAGGCGGACGATAAAATCATCGCTGTGTTGCGCAACGATTACATCTGGAGCGGGGTCAACGATCTCGCCGAACTGCCGGATATCCAGGTTCAGCGCATCAAGCATTATTTCGGCACCTACAAGATGAGCGACGAGATGGATTCGTCGATCAGGATAACCGACACCTATGGCCGTGATCGAGCAGGCGAGGTGATCGTTGCTGCCATGGCAGATTACGAGGAGTGCTTCGGTCACTACCGTCGCGCCCTGCAGCGCACCGAGGCGGAGATGTTCGGTCTGCGTGACGACGACTGAGTCGCGTCGTCGCTCAGCGCACCGGCGTGGCAGCCAGCTCCTCGAACAGCGCCACGAATTCAGTGGTCAATTTGTGCCGCGGCGCGAGATAGATCAGCGGCATGGCCCGGTCATGGCTCTCACGCATCTTTACCGATGAAGACAATCGGGTCTGCAGTACCGGCAGACCTTCCTGACAGAGTTCTTCGACCAGGCGCCTGGGTAGATTGGCCCGTGGCAAAAACTGGTTGATGACGATGCCTTCCACGTGCAGCTCACGATTGTGGTCGCTGCGCGTCTCCTCGACATTCTCCAGTAGCTGGTACAGGGCGCGACGGGAAAAGTCATCGCAGTCGAAGGGGATCAGACAGCCCTGGGCTGCGATCAGCGCAGACAAGGTGAAGAAATTGAATGCCGGCGGTGTATCGATATAGACCGCCTGGTATTGCGCCGAGACGTCGTCCATCAGTTCGCGGAACTTGTAGATTTTGTGTTTGGCCTGGAGCTTGGCCTCCAGTTCGTTGAGATCCGGCGAGGAGGGGATGAGATCAAGATCCTCGAAACCGGTTTCCTCGATATACCTCGCCGGTTCCTGTTCGAGCAGGCGAAAACTCAGACAATCCTCGAAAAAGTCGCCGATGCCCCGATCGCAGGCCTCGTAGTCGGCCCCCAGCAGGTATTGAGACGCATTGCCCTGGGGATCGAGATCCACCAGCAGCGTCGAGATTCCGCGGCTGGCGCTGATGGCCGCGAGATTTGCAGCGATGCTGGATTTGCCGACGCCGCCTTTTTGATTAAACACCACCCGGCGCATGATCGGTATACCTCGGCTGCGTGGACAAGCTGGAGCCGCGATTGCGGTTTTGCGTCAAAGTGTGTGGAGCACGCAGACTCGCGTCAAGGGCAGCTCACTTCCAGAGTGAGAACCTGCGCTTCTTATCGACCTCCGGGGCCGCGTCCTTGGCCTTGCGCCGTTTGATCCGTTCCAGCAGCTTGCCGCGTTTGGCTTCGAGTCGCGCAGTCCGTGCATCTCCACTGCCGCGCATCCGCGTGGCGAAGGTATCGCGGAACGCGACGAAATCCTTGTAGCCCTCGACCTCGTGCTTGAGCTCCCGGAAGACGAGCTCGATCATGATGGCGTCGTCCAGATAGCCGATGCCGGGGATGCTGTCCGGGATCAGGTCCTCGGGGTCGCAGAAATACACCAACGCACAAAGCACCCGGCTGCGCTCGGGCTCGGGCATGGCCCAGTCCTCGTCGGTCAGCATCCCGACCATCGCCTCGAGCTGTTCCAGGCGGGCGGTGATAAAGGTCGGGGCATTGGCTCCGGCGACTTCCAGAAACAACTCTCTGGCAGCATCGATGATATCGCTCTCGTCAGCGTCACGGACCGCGTCACGCGCCTTCTGCATGCACTCGCGGAAGTGCCGCAAGTCCTTGTCGCTGATCTCGAAAGTGACGCGCATGGTCATCGGATTCTCCGCCCTTAGTTGCAGCGGGAAGCCTACGCAGTGCTTCGGGGAGCGTCAATAGCGCAGCGCACCGGCGCGATAGCCGCGACGACCGGGATTCTCCGGCCAGCGGCCGGCCGCAGGGGCCTGCCA
>JBATKC010000439.1:0-6627 GCA_049669065.1 Gammaproteobacteria bacterium | reverse complement strand
CCCCGGACCGGCTGACCGCGGCCACGCCGGTCATGCCTGCGGCCGTGGAGCAGATTCTGAGGGGTCATGGATTGAGCTCCGACGGGCTCAGTATCGTGGTACAGGGCGTCGACGACGAGACGCCGCTGCTGAGCCTGAATCCCGATGCGGCGCGGAGTCCCGCATCGATCATCAAGCTGCTGACCAGCTTTGCCGCGCTGGATATCCTCGGTCCGGCCTATACCTGGCAGACCCGGGCCTATTTCGGTGGCGCGCTGGAGGATGGCCGTCTGAACGGCGATCTGTATCTGCAGGGGGGCGGCGATCCCTATCTGACGACCGAGCGCTTCTGGAGCTTTCTGCGCGAACTGCGGGCCAAGGGTCTCAAGGACATCGACGGCGATCTGGTGATCGACAACAGCTATTTCGATGTGGCCAGCGAAGACCCGGGCGCGTTTGATGGCCAGCCCTTCCGCACTTACAACGTGACGCCCGACGCGCTGCTGGTCAATCTCAAGGCGGTGGAGTTCCGGATCTACCGCCCCTCCCCCGGCGCCCGCCCTCAGGTGGTGACCGATCCGGTGATCGCCGATCTGAAAATCGATAATCGCATCGCCACAGCCAACGGTCCCTGCCGGGGCTTCCAGCGCGGCGTCGCGATCGATCTGCCGGCAGGGCTTGACGGCAACACGGTGCAGCTGTCCGGCCATTTCCCCAGCGGCTGTAACGAGTATTCCCTGTGGCGCACGGTGATGAAGCCGCCGGAATTTGCCTACGGTGTGTTCGAGCCGCTGTGGACCGAGCTTGGCGGCAATCTGAGCGGGCGGGTCAGGACCGGCCCGGCGCCGGAGGATACTGCGCCATTTGCCCGCGCCGACTCGGTGCCGCTGGCCGAGGTCGTGCGCAACGTCAACAAATTCAGCAACAACGTGATGACCCGCCAGCTGATGCTCACCATCGGCGCCGAACGGGAAGGGCCACCGGGCAGCCAGGTCAAGGGCCGCAGCGCTATCGATCGCTGGCTCGGGGACCAGGGGCTGGACTCCGCCGAGCTGTACCTGGACAACGGCTCGGGCCTGTCGCGCGAGACCCGCATCTCCGCGGGCGGTATGGCGCAACTGCTACAAACCGCCTGGCGTCATCCTTATATGCCTGAATTTATCGCCTCCATGCCCCTGTCGGGGATGGATGGCACCCTGCGTAATCGATTCCGCAATAGCGAACTGGCCGGTCGCATGCATGCAAAGACCGGCCGCCTGGATCACGTCTACAGCATCGCCGGTTTTGTCCAGGCCCGATCCGGCAAGCGCTACGTCGTCGTCGTGATACACAACGACAAAGATGTCCACCGGGGTCCCGGCGTCGAACTGCAAGACGCGCTGTTGCGTTGGGTTTTCCGCCAGTAATCGGCGCCTGCACAAACGCAAATCGCGGACCGTGTTCCGGAATTGACCCATGCACGCGGCCATATGCGCCGCTGCGTCAACCCTGACCTGCATCCACCGTCTGTTTGCTGCCTGATCCTGGCGCGAGCGCGCACCCGGACTGCGGTTGAGAATCATTGCTGTTCTCAACAAGAGTCCCGACCCGACCTTGCCGCCGCAACTCGTCTCGGGGCACGGATCATGTGCCAATAAACGTGTCATGTCCGTGCCTTGCCAGGCCGGCGGTCCTGGCTGTGGTTGCTGCTGGGCAGCAAAGACCTTTTCCTCGTTAAAAAACGGCCTGAATTGACCTAGATCAGGACGATCCGACGCCGAAAGCGCTATATATGTTCGAAGGTGTAAAAGCGGAAATAAACGCACCTGTCACAACCTTGCAGGAGTCCCGTTTCCCGTCAGCTCAGGATCCACCGCCTGACGGCCAACCGACACATTCGTTAGCGATCGAAACAATCAATAAGAGGGAGTTGCCATGGCAGTTCAAGAAACCTTCTATGAGGTCATGCGGAAGCATGGGATCACACGCAGGAGCTTCCTCAAGTTTTGCAGCCTGACCGCGGCCGGTCTCGGCCTCGGCCCGGGCTACGCGGGCAAGATCGCGCACGCGTTGGAGACCAAGCCGCGCACACCGGTGATCTGGCTGCACGGCCTCGAGTGCACCTGCTGCACCGAATCCTTTATCCGCTCCGGTCATCCGCTGGCCAGCGACGCCATCCTGTCGATGATCTCGCTGGACTATGACGACACCCTCATGGCGGCGGCCGGTCACCAGGCCGAAGAGATCCTCGAACAGACGATCGAGAAATATGACGGCGAGTACATCCTCGCCTGCGAGGGCAACCCGCCGCTGAACGAAGACGGCATGTACTGCATCCAGGGTGGCAAGCCCTATGTCGAGAAGCTGCGGCGCATGGCCGATCACTGCAAGGCGATCATCGCCTGGGGCTCCTGTGCCTCCTGGGGCTGTGTCCAGGCCGCGCGTCCGAACCCGACCCGGGCCACCCCGATCCACAAGGTGATCCTGGACAAACCGGTGATCAAGGTGCCCGGCTGTCCGCCGATCGCCGAAGTCATGACCGGCGTGATCACCTATATGGTGGCCTTCGAGCGTCTGCCCGAGCTGGACCGTCAGGGCCGGCCGAAGATGTTCTACAGCCAGCGCCTGCACGACAAATGCTATCGGCGGCCGCATTTCGACGCCGGCCAGTTTGTCGAGCGCTTTGACGACGAAGGCGCGCGCAAGGGTTACTGCCTTTACAAAGTGGGCTGCAAGGGCCCGACCACCTACAACGCCTGCTCCACCATCGAGTGGAATGACGGCCTCTCGTGGCCGGTGAAGTCCGGTCATGGGTGCCTTGGCTGCGCCGAAGACGAGTTCTGGGACAAGGGTTCGTTCTACAGCGCGGTGACCAATCTCAAGGTACCGGGCGGCGCGGAATCCACCGCCGACGAGATCGGCACGGTGCTGGCTGGCGCTGCGGCCATCGGCGTCGCGGCCCATGCCGCCGCCTCGGTGGTCAGCCACATGACGAACAAGGACAGGAAGGAGATGAACAATGGCTAGCACGGTCACGGCTAACGGCTTCTCTCTGGACGACAGCGGTCAGCGGGTCGTCGTCGATCCGATCTGCCGGATCGAGGGTCATCTCCGGATCGAAGTCAATCTCGATGAGAACAACACGATTCAAAACGCGGTCTCCTCAGGGACCATGTGGCGGGGTCTGGAAGTCATCCTCCAGGGTCGCGATCCGCGCGACGCCTGGGCGTTTGTAGAGCGCATCTGCGGCGTTTGCACCGGTGTCCACGCGCTGGCTTCGGTACGTTCGGTAGAGGACGCGCTGGGTATCCAGATTCCGGCGAACGCCAACCACATCCGCAATCTGATGATGCTGGCTCAGTACACTCAGGATCATCTGGTGCACTTCTATCATCTGCACGCGCTGGACTGGGTCGATGTTGTCAGCGCCTTGAGCGCCGATCCGACGGCGACATCCGCGCTGCAGCAGAGCATCTCCAAGTGGCCGAAATCGTCACCGGGATACTTCCGCGACGTGCAGAACAGACTGAAACGCTTCGTGGAATCCGGGCAGCTGGGACCGTTTGCCAACGCCTATTGGGGCAGCCCGGCCTACAAACTGCCGCCTGAAGCCAACCTGATGGCGGTGACCCACTATCTCGAGGCGCTGGACTTCCAGAAAGACATCGTCAAGATCCACACCATCTTTGGCGGGCGCAATCCGCATCCGAACTGGCTGGTGGGCGGCATGCCCTGCTCGATCAACGTCGATCAGACGGGTTCCACAGGCGCAGTCGGCATGGTCTGGCTGAACATGGTTTCGGACATCATCAACAAGTCCATCGACTTCGTCGATCAGGTCTATATCCCCGACCTCAAGGCCATCGCCTCGTTCTACAAGGACTGGGGTTTTGGTGGCGGTCTGGCCGGCAAAAACATGCTGGCCTACGGCGATTTCCCGATCAACGCCAATGACTGGTCCAACGACAACCTGATGTTGCCGGCCGGCGCGATCATCAACGGCGATCTGAGCCAGGTTTACGAAGTCGACGTGCGTGACCCGGACCAGATCCAGGAGTTCGTCAATCACTCCTGGTACAAGTACTCCGATGAATCACGCGGCCTGCATCCCTGGTCCGGCGAGACCGAGCCGAACTTCGAGCTGGGACCCAATCTGAAAGGTACCCGGACCAACATCGAGCAGATCGACGAAGGCGGCAAATACTCCTGGCTCAAGGCGCCACGCTGGAAAGGCCATGCGATGGAGGTCGGCCCCTTGTCACGGTATGTGATCGGGTATGCCTCGGGTCGCGAGGACATCAAGGAACAGGTGGACGGTATCCTGACCGATCTGGGGCTGCCGATTACCGCGCTGTTCTCGACGCTTGGGCGCACCGCCGCGCGCGGTCTGGAGTGCTCGTGGGCGGCGCACAAGATGCGCACCGTGTTTGACGCCATGATGGCCAACATCAAGGCCGGCGACACGGCCACGGCCAACATGGACATGTGGGAGCCAGCAACCTGGCCGGCCGATGTCAAAGGTGTCGGCATGGTCGAAGCGCCACGCGGCGCACTCGGCCACTGGTGCCATATCAAGGACACCAAACTGGCCAACTATCAGGCGATCGTACCCTCGACCTGGAATGCTTCACCGCGTGATCCGGCAGGGAACATCGGTGCTTACGAGGCTTCGTTGCTCGGCACGCCGATGGCCAACCCGGAGCAACCGCTGGAGATCCTGCGCACTATCCACAGCTTTGATCCGTGTCTGGCCTGTGCCAGCCATGTGATCTCGCCGGATGGAGAAGAACTGAGCGTCGTGAAAATCCGTTAGGGGCAAGCTTGGGGGAAATCGGCGGTGTCCCGGCGGTGTCGGCAACGACGGCCCGACGGGACACCGGTCCGAGGCCTCATTTGAGGAGGAATTTTTGATGAGCACGACTGCAGCAAGCGTCCACGACCCCAAGTATCAGAAGGCAACCTACGTCTTCGAGGCGCCGGTACGCCTGTGGCACTGGATCCACGCGCTGAGCATCGGGGTCCTTTGCGTCACCGGCTATTTCATCGCCAATCCGTTACCCAGCCTGGGCGGCGAAGCCAGCGATCATTTCCTCATGGGTAACATGCGGATGATCCACTTTATCGCGGGTTACGTCTTCACCATCGCCTTTGCGGTCAGGATCTACTGGGCCTTTGTCGGTAACAAATACTCGCGCGAGTTGTTTGTGATTCCGATCTGGAAAGGCGCCTGGTGGAAGGGTCTGATCCACGAGATCAAGTACTACGCCTTCCTGACCCGCAAGAGCCACAAGATCATGGGCCACAATCCGCTGGCACAGATGGCGATGTGGTTCTTCAACGTCTTGTTGACCCTGTTCCTGATCTTCACCGGCTTCGCGCTTTATGCGGAAGGCCTGGGCGAAGGCAGCTGGGCGGATGCCTGGTTCGGCTGGGTCATCCCGGCGCTGGACGGCTCACAGAACACCAAGATGCTGCACCTGTTGAGCATGTGGGTGATGCTGGTGTTCGTGGTGATCCATATCTATATGGCGATCCGGGCGGACATCATGGATCGCGAGAGCAGCGTCAGCACCATCATGGGTGGCTGGCGCATGTTCAAGGACGACCAGCCCTAGTGGCTGATCTGGCCGCATCGACAGCCGGCATGCTGGAGGTGGACGCAGAATCATCTTTCGAGACCCTCGTACTTGGACTCGGCAATATCCTGTGGGCTGACGAGGGTTTCGGCGTCCGCGCAGTGGAGGCACTGCATGCGGCCTATCAGTTCCCCGACCATGTCCGGGTCATGGATGGCGGCACCCAGGGCATCTTCCTGATCCCCTGGGTGCGTTCCTGCAAGCGTCTGCTGATCCTCGACGCGATCGACTATGGGCTCGAGCCCGGCACGCTCCGCGTGATCCGCGACGACGAAGTGCCACGGTTTATGGGCGCCAGGAAGATGAGCATGCATCAGGCCGGTTTTCAGGAAGTCCTGATGACGGCCAAGCTCAGCGGCGATTTCCCCGGCCAGATCGCGCTGGTCGGCGTCCAGCCAGAGCTGCTGGATGACTACGGCGGCAGCCTGCGGCCCTGCGTCAAGGCACGGTTGGACGAGGCGGTCGAAGTGGCCGTCGGCATCCTGCGCGACTGGGGTATCGACGCAGATCCACGGCAGCAGCCGCTGGAAAACGGCGAAGGCGTGGGTCCGCACGAACTGGAGATGGGCATCTATGAATCGGGCAGACCGCATATCGGAGACAAGAACTGACATGAGCCATCCCCTGATCCAGCGTCTTTACGATGAGTTCTCCTATCCGCGGGTCACGCTTGAGGACTACGACACGTTTATCGGCGCGCCGGGCGTCAGCGTGTTGTTCTTTGCCGGTGATCCAAAGCGGTACAAGGAGACCACCGACGTGGCCGTGGTATTGCCGGAGTTGATCGCCGCATTCGACGGCGCCATCCGCGCGGGCGTGGTGGACAAAGCCGCCGAACTGCCGCTGCAAAAACGTCTCGGCTTCCGCGCCTGGCCCTGCCTGGTGTTTTTCCGCGAGGGCGGCTATCTCGGCGCCATCACGCGGATGAAAAATTGGAGCGAGTATCTCGAGGACGTCAGCGAATTCATGCGAGGCGAGACTTGCGCGCCCCCGACCTTTGCCAGCGATCAGGTGCCGGTCCGCGGGCCTGCCG
>JBATKC010000438.1:0-4974 GCA_049669065.1 Gammaproteobacteria bacterium | reverse complement strand
GCCCAGATCCGGATCTCGACACCGGCACCGCGCAGGCATTCGAGCAGATGCGATTGTGCTGGCGTAAAGTGCTGGAAGCCGGCAAGCAGAAGAGGACCAGGTGCCGGGGTTGTGTCTTGTATTGCGGCGGCGTACTGCCAGGCCAGATCCGCGGAGAGAGCCCAGCCCTGCTGGCGGCAGCGATCGCCAAGACGATCCGCCGCCGCAACGAAGAGGCGCGTGTCCGGCCCCATCCGTTCGGTCAGGGCCTGCCGGCTGATGGCGTAATCTTTGACCAGAGCCCAGGCATTCATCGCCTCGCGAGCGGCGTGTCCCGGCATCAGCAGCGCATCAAGGCCTGGCAGGCTGCCGGTGACCTGCTCCCAAACCAGGCGCTCCTGTTCGGTACCCAGCAGACGGTGATCGCAAGCCGCCGCGCCACGACCCCGGCAACGCCGCCATTCCTGCTCCAGCCATGCCTCCCAGGGCAACACGTCCAGCGGCAACCAGGCCTGCGCCCCGGCCGCCAGCTGACGACGATCATCCTGATCCCTGAGAAAACGCGCCAGCCGCCGGGTCGCTGTAATCACCGTCGCGCCGCCGGAACCGGCACCCGCGATCGTCGACTGTTTAGGAAGGGAATTTATTATTTGCCAGCACCTTACGGGCTAATTCTAATGTAATTATTGTTCTTGTGGCGGGTCCGCGGCATCGTCGCCGGTGTCCTCGGTCTCCCCCGCCGTCTCCGCACAGGGATAGGCATCCTGAAGCGCCTCGAAAAACACCGCGGCGACCGGTAGCTCGCGCTTGTCCGGATATCGACCGAGATAGTCGGACAGGATCATGATGTAGCGACTGCCGCTTGGCTCATCCTCGATACAATACCCCAGCAGTTCCTCTTCGCTGGTCTGACCAAACAGCTCGAATACCTTCTCGCCATCGAGCCCGAGCAACACGGTCAGCAGCGACGCCATACTCAGCGCGCCGATCCGGCTGCCGGTCTCGAACCCGGCCACGATGCCGAGTGTCTGGCCGAGACAATAGGTGATATCCAGATCGTCGCCGCCCCCGGTCCCGGAGAGGATCGCGATATAGGCGGCGCAATCGGTCTGCCAGTCGGCGGCGGTCGCGATCTCCGCCCTGACGGTTGGGGGCCACGCGGACATCAACGTCAGGGTGACCGCGGCGAGGGCATGTAAGAATCGGTCTGGCATGGATAATCCCGGCTGGCTGATGCGGCCGGTATCGTCGCACGAAGGTTTCCGCGGCCGCAATCATCGAGTCCGGGTCAAATGTCCCCGGAAACAGCCAGCGGGTTGCTGGTGAGCTGCGGCTCGGGCAGCCCGGCCAGCACCTGATCGACATAGGACGGGATGACCTCGTCCAGCGACACTTCGCGCCCTTCTTGCTCGGACATATACCAGCGGTGCTCCAGCAGCTGGTGGAAGATTTCGGCTTCGTCCAGTTTGCTCCGATATCCGGCCGGGATGGCATCCAGCGTGGGCCGATAGACCTCGGCAAACCAGCGGAACGCGGAGGTGGTCTCGGGGATATCCTGGCCCTGCACGCCGGTCTGCCAGGCACGAAAGCTGTACATATCGTTGAGCAACCGCCGCGCCTGGTTCTCCTGCACGTCCAGACCGGTCAGGGACTTGACCAGTCGCCGATGGTAGCCCGCTTCCACCACGTCGGCATGGACCCGGAGCAGACCATCCGGCAGCGTCTCGATCTCCAGCTCGTCGACGTCATAGCCGAGCTGGTTGAGCCGCCGGATGCGGGCGTCGATACGATACTGCTCATCCGGCGCGAAGATTTCGTCGTGGGCTATCTCGTCCCACAGCGTCTGGTAGCGTGTCTCCACCGACATCGCGGTCTCGATCGGATCCACACCCTCCGGGAGCCCGAAACCCGCATCCAGATCCAGCAGTTCTCCGCCCAGGTTCTCGGTAGCGATATCCATATCGAGGCGCCGTTGCCCCGGGCTGAGCGTGTCATGTAACTCGCCGGTTTCAGCGTCGACCAGGTACGCCGCATAGAGCCCGGCGTCGAGCCGGAACAGCGTATTCGACAGCGAACAATCACCCCAATAAAACCCGGCCAGATGCAGGCGGACAAGCAGCTCTGCCACCGCGTCCATCAGGTTCTGCGCCTGCTCAGCGCTGGCGCCGCTGGTGATCAGGCTGCGTAAGGGCAGCGATCGATCCAGATAGCGCGTCACCAGCAGCCCACGCTCGGCCACCGACGGCGCCGCGTCCGGGAGGCTGGCACGCTCTGTGACCACACTGACCGCCTGCACCACCGGCAGACCCATGTCCTCGAGCTGGCGCAGCAGACCGTACTCGCGCAACGCCAGTCGTTCGCTGGTCTCCTTGATCGCATAGACCACATCGCGATAGGAGGCGAAGCGGACGATGTTGCGGGACAGGCCGTGCGAGATCGTAACCAGGCTGTCTACGTCCCAGTCCTTTAACGGCTGCTCCCACGGCAGCATCAGGCCGGTCGGAAAATCTTTCTTCGACGCGACCTGCAGCTTCATGACCCGGCTCCAACGCAGCGCGGCGGCACATTCAGCGGCCGGCGTTGCGTTCCGCGGAGATGCGGGCAGCCAGTGCTTTTACCGGCGAGCTTGGCAACCAGACTTCCAGGTCCACGCTGAGCTTGCGCTGCCAGTTGGGATGCTCGTCGCTGGTCCCGGGTACGTTGACCGGCGCGTCCATCTGCAGCCAGTCCTCCGGCTGGACCATCATCACCGCGGCGTCGCTGCGCGCCAGATAGGCCTGGATCGCGCTACTCAGGTCCGCGCTCATACTGGCCCCCGATTCCGGCTGCTCTGACACCGCCGACGGCAGCAGACCCTGGCGATGGAGCGCCTCGAGGATCGCCTGCCTGTCCCTGACCCGGCCCTGTGTTACCGCCTCGCGCAGCGCGTCGTCAGGATAGAGTTTGAGCTGCTCGCGCAGCGCAATATCGGTGCCATGCCAGAAACTGACCAGCGACGGCAGGTCGTGGGTGGTAATGGTGACCAGCGCATGACGCGGGTACGAAGCCGGATCGAGCGCGCGGCCATCGGATTCCCATTCGAAATAGAACACGCGATAGGAGAACACGCCAAAGTCCGGCATCGCCTGACGTATCGCGTCCGGTACCACGCCCAGGTCTTCACCGATGACCAGACAACGATGTCGCTGGCTCTCCAGCGCGAGGATCGCCATCAGATCATCCAGGTCGTAATAGACGTAGGCGCCCTCCGACGAGGGCCGACCGGCCGGCACCCACCAGAGACGATAAAGCACCATCACGTGATCGAGGCGCAGCGCCCCGCCGCGCCCCATATTGGCGCGAAGCAGATCGATAAAGGGCTGGTAGCCCCGGTCGCGCAACACGTCCGGCCGCATCGGCGGAATACCCCAGTCCTGGCCGCTCAGGGCCAGCGGATCCGGCGGCGCGCCGATGCTGGCCCCGCTGGTATAGAGCTGGCGATCGGACCAGGCGCTGGAGCCGCCGCCTTCAACCCCCACGGCCAGGTCCCGATACAGACCGACCGCCATGCCGGCATCGCGCGCCGCCTGTTCCGCGGCGTCGAGCTGTTCGCTGGCGATCCACTGGAGAAACATAAAATAGCGTATCGGCCGCCAGTGGGAGCGTCTGAAGGCAGCCACCGCGTCGCTGTCCGGCGACTGATAGGCGGCGGGCCAGGCCTGCCAGCCCCCGGGCCGCCCCGACTCGGTAAAATGCGCTTGCAGAGAATAGAAAATGGCCAGATTTTCCAGCGCTTGCCCATGCTTGTTGATAAAGTCTTCGAAGTTGTCCCGACGCCGCGAGGTGGCAGCGGTCTCGAACTGGTCGAAAACCAGCCTGAGGATTTCGTCCTTGGCGGCCCAGACGCCGGCGTAGTCGACGTACTGCGGCGCCCTGAGCCCGTTCAGGCGCTTCTGGAACGCAGGGCTGGAGACGAGCGCTGAAGCCGCCTCACAGACGCTGAATTCCGGGATCACCTCGGGATCGATATAGATGGTATTGAGAAATTCGCGGCTGGCCGGGCTGTACGGGCTGTTGAGTGCCGGGTTGCCCGGAAACAATGCATGCAGTGGATTCAAGCCCAGCAGATCCGAGCCCATGGCCCCTGCTTCGCCGACCAAGCGGCACAGATCGGTAAAATCACCGACGCCCCAGTTGCGGCGGGAACGGACGCTGTAGAGCTGAACCGCCACGCCCCAGAGTCTTTGACCCTCGGTAACGGCCGGTGGCTCGTAGCAGCGTTCCGGCGCCAGGATAAGCCGGGTTTCGCCCAGCAAGTCACCCTCGGGGGTTTCCAGCCGCAGCCGATGGTATCCAAGCGGCAGATCCGGCGGCAGTTCGAAAGCCAGACGACAAAACCCCACGTCGTCGAGTACCCGCTCGCCCACCACCGCCAGTGCCGGCAGCTTGATCTCACCTTCGCGTAGTGCCCCGTCCTCCATCCGCATGCGCCACCGCAGACGCGGCAGCAGCGGTTGCATCACGGTAAAGGGTATGTGACGGTCCCGGGCCGGCCGGCGCACCACGACTGGCGGCAACACCTGCCGCCACGATCGTTCATCCAGTTCACGGGCCCGGGCCCCGAGGGCAGCCTCATCGGCGAGATCATGGCCCATGGCCTCGAGCAGACGCTCGATACTCTGCTCGGAGACCTGTTGCGGCTGGCCGCGATAATCAGCGTAGCCGCGCTCGATCCCGCGCAGCTGGCGCAGCCACTCGATCAAACCTGGATCCGTCATCTCCCCTCCCATCACGGCCAGCGGCACCGTGTTCAGTGCGCTGACCTGGACTGCGATCCGGCCGCTTAAAGCTCGGCGAGAATCTTCTGGCGCAGCGCCTCGTATTCCGCGTCAGTCACGAGGCCATCGTCGCGCAACGCATTGAGCGTACGCAAGCGGTCCGGGATGGTCCTGCGCCCCGAACTGGCCGGTGCCGGATCGGCGCTCCGCGGTGGCGCCGAGACGCCGCGGCCTGCCA
>JBATKC010000437.1:0-9756 GCA_049669065.1 Gammaproteobacteria bacterium | reverse complement strand
GGTCAGCTCGGCGCCGGCCAGACCCTGGTGGATCTCGCCGGCGGTGACCGGTTCCGCCTGCGCCGCCGTCTCGCCCAGCGTCGCGGTCACATTGCGCGTCCGCCCGTCACGGACCAGCTGCAGCCTGACCTTCGAGCCGGCGCGCTCCAGGCCGATGGCATTGCGCAGCTCGGTCGCGCTCTTGATCTTCTCGTCATTGACCTGGGTGATGATGTCCCCGGCCTCGATACCCGCCTGTTCGGCGGCCGAGCCCGGGACGACCTGTGAGACCAGCGCGCCGTTGATTTCGTCGACGCCGTAAGCCTTGGCGATATCCGGCGTCACGGTATAGATGTTGACGCCGAGCAGTCCGCGGCGCACCTCACCGAACTCAAGCAGCTGATCCATGACTGATCTGATCATGTTGGTCGGTATGGCAAAGCCGATGCCGATATTGCCACCGCTGCGGGTCAGGATGGCCGAGTTCACGCCGACCAGCTCGCCGCGCAGGTTGACCAGCGCGCCGCCGGAATTGCCGGGGTTGATCGAGGCGTCGGTCTGGATGAAGTCTTCGTAGCCGTTCGGGTTGAGTCCCGAGCGGCCGAGAGCGCTGATGATGCCCGATGTCACTGTGTGCCCGAGGCCAAAAGGATTGCCGATAGCGACCACAAAGTCGCCGACCCGGGCCTGCTCGGAGTCCGAGAACGGGATCTCGGCGAGATCATCGGGCTCGATCTTGATCACCGCGATGTCGGAAGCGGGGTCAGTGCCGATGACCTCCGCGCTAAACGTCCGATCATCCTGCAGCGTGACGGTGATCTCGTCCGCATTCTCGATCACGTGCGCATTGGTGATGACGTAGCCACGCTCCGCATCGACGATGACGCCGGAACCGGCGCTTTGCGTATTGCGCCGTTGCGGCTGATCCGGCGCGCCCTCGAAGAAACGGCGGAAGAACGGATCATCCATAAACGGATTGCGAAAACTCTGCACCTCGACGCTCCCACTGGTGGCGATATTGACCACTGCCGGGGCGGCCCGCTCGATCATCGGTGCAAGGGTCGGCATATCCTGGCCGTCCACGCTGACGGGCAGCGCGGCGTGGGAGCTTACCGCCAGCGACAGGGCCAGCCAAAGACCGACGGCATATCTCGTTCGGAAATTTTTCATGAAGCAAACCTTTGCGTTTGCGCCGGTGATCCGGCAGGAAATGCGCGCCCCATCATGAGGCAGAAAAGCGGGGCGGACGAAATCTCCGTCCGCCCCACGCCTAAGGATGCCGCAGCTCGCGACAAGGTCGCAGGCGGCCGCTCCGCCTAGCTTACCTTGACGTCGATCCGGCGGGGCTGGACCTTCGGCAGCTTGGGGATGCTGACTTCGAGCACGCCGTGGTCGAAGCGTGCCTCGATGGCCTCGGAATCAGCGGTATCCGGGAGTGTGAAGCGGCGGAAAAAGGCGCCTGAGACGCGCTCGACCCGCCGGAACCCGTCGGCATCCTCCAGCGCGCGGGTCTGGCGTCGTCCGTTCAGGGTCAAGACCCCGTCTTCCATAGTGATTTCGATATCTTCAGGACGGATGCCGGGCATGTCCGCCTCGAGCAGGAAGCGGTCATTCTCCTCGCGGATATCGACGGCGGGCGTCCAGTCGGCGACCGCGCCGGCGCTGGTATCGTCCAAAGCGCGGTCCAGCCCGCGCAGGCGGCCCTCGAGCATCCGGTCGATATCGCCATGAAGGCGGTTCATCAGGTACCAGGGATCTTGTCTTACGAGCATTTCTACATCCTCCAGCGTTTGCCGTGTCAGCCAGGTGACGTTTGTCACCGAGATGCCCTCTAGATAGGGACGACCATGTCCATTTCAAGGCCCGTTCCGGACCTCAGTTTCGGCCCGCGGACCGGATTCTCCGTTGCCAGGAGCGGTAAAAAAAGGCTATCGGACGATCCACTACATCTTGTGGTGCAGCATTGCAGGGTTTTTTTCGGGATCCCGGGAAAAAATCTCAACAAATTCTTGGAGTGTTTCGTATATTATTGTTTTTTATAGATAAAAAAAGGACCAAAAATTACCCCTCGGGTCTTGACAGAGACCGTGGGTAGACATAATCTACAGGTCCCTTCTCACTACATGTTGTGTCTCCCCCGGCGGGACGCCGGAGACCCGCTTTTTGAGTCGGTACCAATTCCGGGGCTTGCCCGCGAGCCCTGTTGCGTAAGGGCTCGCAGAGGCTCCTTTGTCTAAAACCTACAGCTGAGACAGCTATAAGAATCCATATGGGGGATGACGTCAGTCATGAAAACAGCGCTTAAGGAAATGATCAGCGCGTCCACAGTCGCAGAGATCCCGTTTCAGCCCGCATCGGCAGATATCTGGGAGAAGAAGTACCGCCTTGTCGCCAAGGATGGCACCGTCATCGATGAGACCATGGATGACACTTATCAGCGTGTCGCCAGGGCACTGGCCGATGTCGAGGATGAAGCCAAACGCGAGCATTGGGCCGAACGGTTCGTCTGGGCGCTGCGCAATGGCGCTATCCCGGCGGGTCGGATCATGTCCAACGCGGGCGCGCTGGCCTACAAGCCGGCCACCTCGACCATCAACTGCACTGTGTCCGGGGCCATACAAGACTCGATGAATGACATCCTGGGCAAGGTCCATGAGGCGGGTCTGACGCTCAAGGCCGGATGCGGTATCGGCTATGAATTCTCGACGCTGCGCCCGCGTGGCGCCTACGTTTCGGGGGCCGGCGCCTATACGTCCGGCCCGCTGTCGTTCATGGATATCTACGACAAGATGTGTTTTACCGTGTCCTCTGCCGGCGGGCGCCGCGGCGCGCAGATGGGCACTTTCGACATCGGTCATCCCGACGTGCTCGAATTCATCCGCGCCAAGCGCGAGGACGGACGTCTGCGCCAGTTCAATCTGTCGCTGCTGATCACTGACGAGTTCATGGCTGCGGTGAAAAACGACAAGCCGTGGCAGCTGGCATTCCCGGTCCTTCGCCAGGAAGTCGAGGACGAGGCGCTGGATCTGGAAGATCCGGATCAGTTTGTGTGGCGGGAATGGCCGTTGGCCGACGGCTACGTTTGCAACGAAGCCGGGTTGACCGCCTGCCGCATCTACAAGACGCTGCCGGCGCGGAGGGTTTGGGATTCGATCATGTCCTCGACCTATGATTTTGCCGAGCCAGGCTTTGTCCTCATCGACCGCGTCAACGAACTTAACAACAACTGGTTCTGCGAGAATATCCGCGCCACCAACCCATGTGGTGAACAGCCGCTGCCGCCGTATGGCTCCTGCCTGCTCGGTTCGGTAAACCTGACGCGTTTCGTGGTGGATGCATTCACCGAACAGGCGCGCTTCGACTGGGAGCAATTCCGCGACGTGGTCAAGGTATTCACCCGTATGCTGGACAACGTGGTGGAGATCAACGGTTTGCCGCTGGAACGGCAGCGCCACGAGATTTTCGAGAAGCGCCGCCATGGCATGGGCTTCCTCGGTCTGGGTTCGACGCTGACCATGTTGCGTAAGAAGTATGGGTCGAAGGCCGCGGTCGAGTTCACCGAGCGCGTCTCCCGCGAGCTGGCGATGGCCGGCTGGGAGACCGCGCTCGAGCTGTCTGAGGAAAAAGGCCCGGCGCCGATCATGAATCGGGAGTTCGAGATAACCGAAGCCATGCTGCGCAAGCGGCCCGAGATGCGCCGCGATGGCCTGCGCGCCGGCGACAAGGTGCCCGGCCGCATCCTGCATGCTCGCTATAGCCGCTATATGCAGCGGGTGGCCGAGGAGGCCCCCGAGCTGGTGGCGAAGCTTGCCGAGGTGGGCGCGCGATTTACCCATCACAGCTCAATCGCGCCGACCGGGACGATCTCGTTGTCTCTGGCCAACAACGCCAGCAACGGCATCGAGCCGAGTTTCGCGCATCACTATTTCCGCAACGTTATCCGTGAGGGGCGCAAGGCCAAAGAGAAAGTCGACGTCTTCTCCTTCGAGCTGCTCGCCTACCGGTCGATGATCAATCCCCAGGCGGCGCCTGACGCCGATGAGGAAGGCGCAAGTCTGCCCGAGTACTTCATCACCGCCGATGACGTCACTCCGGCCCAGCATGTGGATATCCAGGCGGCGGCGCAGAAATGGGTCGATTCGTCGATTTCCAAGACCGCAAACGTACCCACGGATTTCGCGTACGAGGACTTCAAGGACATCTATATGTATGCCTACGATCAGGGTCTGAAGGGATGCACGACATTCCGCTTCAACCCAGAGGCATTCCAGGGCGTGCTGGTCAAGGAGAAGGACCTGAAGAACACGACCTACGTGTTCACCCTTGACGATGGCAGCACGGTGGAGCTGCGCGGTGACGAAGAGGTGGAATACGAGGGCGAGACCCATTCCGCCGCCAACCTCTACGACGCGCTCAAGGAAGGCTACTACGGCAAATTTTGACGGCCGCCAGCGGCGACACGCACGCGGCCCCAGCGGAGAGAATCAGCAACATGTCTGCGACCAAGATTGGCACCAAGATCGTGGGTTACACCGTAGCCCGCCCGGAAGAAGAGAAGAAGATACCTGCGCCGAAGAGCGCCGAGAGCAATGTCGTGCGCATGCACGAGAGGCTCGAGCGCCCGGAGCAACTGCTCGGCACCACGTACAAGGTCAAGCCTCCGATCGAGGAGCATGCGATGTACGTGACGATCAATGACATCGTGCTCAACCAGGGCACCAGGCACGAGAGCCGTCGTCCCTTCGAGATCTTTATCAACTGCAAGAACCTGGATCATCACCAGTGGATCGTCGCGCTGACGCGCCTGATGTCGGCGGTGTTCCGCAAGGGCGGGGATGTCGCCTTCCTGGTCGAGGAATTGAAGGCGGTATTCGACCCGCGCGGCGGATACTGGAAGCCGGGCGGCAAATTCATGCCCTCGCTGGTGGCGGAGATCGGTGATGTGGTCGAGAAACATCTGATCGGCATCGGTCTGATGAAGAAGCTCGGCGTCGACCAGAGCCGGCAGAAGCTGATCGACGACAAACGCGCGCAATTCGAGGCTGAATCGAGACAGCAGGACGCGTTTGCGGAGAACCCGTTCCCTGAAGGCGCCCAGCTGTGCGCCAAATGTAATCATGCCGCTGCGGTGCTCATGGACGGGTGCATGACCTGTCTGAATTGTGGCGATTCCAAGTGCGGCTGAACCCTACCCCTTCCTGGCCCCACCTTTGGGAACGCCGGCGCAAGCCGGCGTTTTTTTCTCTCCGGGGCGAGCTTCTCGGTTAACATCTGGGCCATGTCTGGCTTCAGAACAGGGTTGCGGCGCGCGCTCTACCAGGGTCTCGTCCTGATGTGTACGGCGGTGTCCGCGGCACTGCTGGCGGCGCCTGCCGTTGCCGATCAACAGCCGCCGGCGCGATTGCTCTATGTAGTGACGGAGCCGGGGCGGATATCGGCGTCCAATATTCTGTTCAGCCGTACCGACGAATTCGAGCTCTCGGCCCGGGAAGAAATTCTTCAGCAGCGTACGGATAATGCGGTGGCGGCCTTTCTGACCAACCAGCGGTTTATCGGCTACAGCGTCTACACCGCATCGTGGGTGCCGCTGCCGCTCAAGGCCGGTGAGACAGTAGAGCAGTTCGAAGCTGAAGATTACTCGGCCTTCGCGCTGACCTCGCGCCGCATCCTCAATTTCAACGGCCGTATCGGCTACTGGTCGGTGACCCGCCGTTAACCGGCGCAACGACTCCACGCAGGGAGCAGAAACCCATGTCTGAAAAAGACACTGAGACGGTGGTGCTGGATGAAGCGCTGCTGCGCGAGATCATGCAGGACGGCAAGCCAGACGCGGACGGACAGCAGCAGGTCTCCGGCCGGCTGATAAGACTGGATCCGACGCTCAAGCCGCCCGCGTCGGATGACGACGATGAGGCGGACAACTGATCGCTCTCCGGGCCGCAGTAGTGTTGACCGCCGGGCTGGCGATCGCCGCAGGCAGCGCGGTCGCGTGTAACCCGGACGCGCCGGTGCATCCGGTGCTTCAGGAACAACCCTATGACAGCATTGCGCGCAAGGTCCTTACGCTCCAGGCCGAGACCATCGTCATCGCGCGCCTGCTGACCCAGGTAGACCTGACCTTCGAGCGCGCGGGCGCTGGCGACCGCAGCTCTCTGCCCACCTATCAGTTCGACGTCCGCGAGGGCTGGAAAAAGATCCGCTCGCGGCGCCTGACCGTCGATGGCTATTGGGTCCCCTGCGAACTGGCGCTCAAGCCGGGAGGCTGGTTCCTGATATTCCTCGACGGGGACCGGCCGCTCTATCTCCGGTCAGCCGACAATACGCAGGCCGGTCTCGATGCGCTTGGCGATATCGAGTGGTTCTATACCCATGGCGGCGAGCTGGTCCGCCCGGAGCTGGTGGACGATGTCCCGCAATCCCGCCAGGGCCCCGACGGCGGCGGAGAATAGACGGGTGGACAGACGCCAGTTCATCGGTGGAGGCGTGGCGCTGGCGGTCTCCGGCGCGTTCGCCGGTCGGGTCATGGGCGATGACGGCGGGTCGCTGCGCATACTCATCCTCGGCGGTACCGGTTTCCTCGGGCCACAGATCGTCAATGTGGCGCTCGCCCGTGGCCACACGGTGACCCTGTTCAACCGTGGCAAGACCAATCCCGGCTTGTTTCCGGATCT
Organism: Gammaproteobacteria bacterium; assembly: GCA_049669065.1. Taxonomy (GTDB): domain Bacteria; phylum Pseudomonadota; class Gammaproteobacteria; order Steroidobacterales; family XN24; genus CAMYOC01. The sequence continues at coordinate 3,106 of JBATKC010000437.1, read as the reverse complement.
GGAGACCATCATCGGCGACCGGGACGGCGGCCTCGCCGGCCTGGCGCGGCGTCGCTGGGATGCGGTCGTGGACACTTCCGGCTATCTGCCGCGGCTGGTGGGCGACTCCGCCCGTGCCCTGGTCGACGCCGTGGAGCGCTATCTGTTTATCTCGACGATCTCGGTCTACCGATCCCTGACAGTCGCTGGAATTGACGAGTCTGCACCGTTGGGGACGCTGCAAAACCCGGACACGGAGACGGTCGATAGCGAGACGTATGGGCCACTCAAGGCGCTTTGCGAGCAGGCGGTCAACGTGGTTTATGGCGACAAAGCCACGATCATCCGGCCTGGCCTGATCGTGGGCCCCGGCGATCCCACGGACCGGTTTACTTATTGGCCCGTGCGTATCGCGCGGGGCGGGCGCGTGCTGGCGCCGGGCGACGGTCTGGATCCAGTGCAATTTATCGACGTACGTGATCTGGCCGCCTGGACCGTGCATTGTCTGGAGCAGCAGATTTCAGGCGTCTACAACGCCAACGGGCCACGCGGCGCGCTGGATATGCGGCGTCTGCTGAGCGCCTGTCAGACAGTCGCCGGCGGTTCCGCCACACTGCGCTGGGCCGATCAGGTGGTACTGGCCGAACTCGGCGTCGAGCCCTGGAGCGATATGCCCATCTGGGTGCCGCGTGGCGGTGATTTTGCAGCCGCGGCGGATGCATCGGTGACCCGGGCAACGGCTCGGGGCCTGCGCTCACGCTCGGTCACGGACACCGTCCGCGCGACGCTGGACTGGTTTATCGACAGCCGCGGATTGGACAGTCCGCTGCGCGCCGGTCTGAGCCCCGATCGTGAGGCCGAGGTGCTGGCGCAGCTGGATGCCATGACCCACGGCGGCTGAGCCTGCCCGCCGCAGCCGGTAGAATATGTGGCCTGCGGGGCCGGCCATTGAGCCCCGATGTCACGACCATGCGCCAGCGGGGGCAGCAACACGATGAACCTGAAGACCTTGATGATCACTGTGATCAGCTGCGCCGTTCTCGGCGGCGGCAAGCTTGCGGTAGCGGAGACCGGGTCCGCTGACGCGGATCCCGCCGCCCGGCTGTTGGACAAGTACGCCACGGTCCGCCTCGAAGCCGATCTCAGCGGGCTGAGCTTCGTCCAGCGTCAGACCCTGCCGATACTGATCGAGGCCGCGGTCCTGATGGACCGGCTGTTCTGGGAGCAGGCCTACGGTAATCGCAGCGAGCTGCTTGCGGACATCACCGATCCGGGTTTGCGGCGTTTTGCAGAGATCAACTATGGCCCCTGGGATCGCCTCGACGGCGACATGCCGTTTATCGCCGGCGTCGGACCCAAGGCGCCGGGCGCACGTTTCTATCCCGAGGACATGACGCGCGCGGAATTCGAGGCCGCCGCCCTACCGGAAAAGACCAGTTGGTATACGCTGCTGCGCCGGGACCAGAGCGGTAGCCTGATCACCGTGCCCTACCATGTGGCCTACGCCGAACAGCTGGGCCGCGCCGCGCGACTGTTGGCCGAGGCGGCAGCTCTGACCGATGAGCCGGAATTCAAACGCTACCTGAGTCTGCGTGCAAAGGCGCTGATCACAGACGATTACCAGCCCAGCGAAATGGCCTGGCTGGATATGAAAGACAACAGCCTCGATATCGTGATCGGCGCCATCGAGCAATACGAGGATCAGTTGTTCGGCTACAAGACCGCCTATGAGGCCTACGTGTTGCTCAAGGATCAGGCCTGGAGTGAGCGTCTGTCACGCTTTGCTGCCTTCCTGCCCGATCTGCAGCGCGGGCTGCCGGTGGCGCCGCTGTACAAATCCGAGGAGCCGGGTACTGATTCCGACCTCAATGCTTACGACGTCCTCTATTATGCGGGCCACAGCAATGCCGGCTCGAAGACCATCGCCATCAACCTGCCCAACGACGAGGCCGTTCAGCTTGCCAAGGGTACGCGCCGCCTGCAGCTCAAGAACGCGATGCGCGCAAAGTTCGACAAGATCCTGATGCCGATCAGTGAATTGATGATCGCCGAGGAGCAACAGCCCAACGTCACCTTCGACGCGTTTTTTGCCACCACCATGTTCCATGAAGTGGCCCATGGCCTGGGGCCGAAGAATACGGTCACCGGCAAGGGCACCGTGCGCGAGGCGCTGCTCGACCGGCACAGCGCGATGGAGGAAGGCAAGGCGGATATCCTCGGGCTGTACATGATCACCTGGCTGCATGACCGCGGTGAGCTGCCGGACACGGACCTGATGGATTACTACGTCACGTTTGCGGCCACCACCTTCCGCTCGATACGTTTTGGCACCAGCAGCGCGCATGCCCGTTCGGACATGGTGCGGTTCAATTTTATGCGTGGCTTTGACGCGATCATCCGGGATCCCGCCACCGGCCGCTATCGGGTGGACATGGCGCGCATGCGTGAGGCGATGGATTCTCTCACCGCGCAGCTCCTGTTCCTGCAAGGCAACGGCGACTACGAGGGCGCCGCGCGGCTGATCGAGGACATGGGCTTTATCGGCCCAGAGCTGGAGGCAGATCTGCAGGGGATCGAGCGAGCCGGCATTCCCGTGGACATCGTCTTCGAGCAGGGCATGGACGTATTGGATGCGTACTGACACGCGTCTTGACCCCGCGCATCGATGACGCAGGCCGGATCTCGCAGCATGGTCGTGTCTGTCGCTGATACCGTTGCGGCCCCGCTGCTCGGAGACTGGCTGGCCCGGGCGCCGTACACCCTGGGCATGTCCTCCGGGTTTTTCAGCTTTTTCGCCCATTGCGGTCTGTTGTCGGCACTCGAGCAGGCCGATCTGTTGCCGCATGCCGTCACCGGATCCAGCGCGGGAGCCCTGACCGGGGGCCTGTGGGCTGCCGGACTGTCGGCTGGTGATATCGCCGAGCTCTACTTCTCGCTGCGCAAGCATGACTTCTGGGATCCAGCGCCCGGGCCCGGACTGTTGCGCGGTGAGCGATTCCGCCGGCTGCTGCGAGCGACCAGTCCGGCCGAGCGCCTGGAAGCCTGTCCGAGGCCAGCCAGCGTGTCAGCCTTCGATCTGCTCCGCTGCCGGACGCGCGTGTTACGCAGCGGCGATTTTGCCGATGTG
>JBATKC010000436.1:0-5141 GCA_049669065.1 Gammaproteobacteria bacterium | reverse complement strand
ACTGGGCCGAAGCCGACCGCATCCGCGACGAACTGGCAGCCCGCGGGATCGTGCTGGAGGACGGTGCCGGCGGCACCAGCTGGAAACGTGGCTAGACGCGAGCCGCGTCGCGCAGATCCGCCGCCTGCAGGGTATTGCTGAGCAGCATGGCGACGGTCATCGGGCCGACGCCGCCCGGGACCGGCGTGATCCATGACGCCCGCTTCGCCGCCGCCTCGAATTGAATATCACCGGCCAGACGGCCGTCCTTGAGCCGGCTGATGCCCACATCGAACACCACTGCGCCCGGCTTGACCCACTCGCCGGGGACCAGTCCGGGCTTGCCGACCGCTACGACCAGGATATCGGCTCGTTCGACTTCGCTTTTCAAATCCTCGGTAAACCGATGGCAGACTGTGGTGGTCGCGCCATACAGCAACAGCTCGAGGCTCATCGGCCGGCCGACGATATTGGACGCGCCGACCACTACCGCCTTCTGGCCTTTCGGGTCTACACCGCAGTGTTCCAGCAGCCGGATCACGCCCAGCGGGGTACACGGTCGCAGGAGCGGGATGCGTTGTGCCAGCCGGCCGACATTGTATGGATGGAAACCATCCACATCCTTGCTCGGGTGGATGTACTCGATCACCGCGGTGGCATCGAGCTGATCCGGTAGCGGAAGTTGTACCAGGATGCCGTCGATGTCGTCATCAGCGTTGAGCTGCTGGATCAGCGCGCGTACGTCCTCCTGGTGTGCGTCGCCCGGCAGGTCGTAGTCCCGGGAAATCACGCCGGCCTGCTCGCAGGCGCGTCGCTTGTTGCGGACATAGACCGCCGATGCCGCATCGTCACCCACCAGGATCACGGCCAGACCCGGGCGGCGCTGGCCTGCGGCCACCCGTGCTTCCACCTGTTGGCGGATCTGTGCACGGAATTCAGCGGCGATTTTTTTGCCGTCGATCAGGCGAGCGCTCATAGGGGGTCGGGTCCGCGGGAAGGGGTATGAATTGTCGCACGCGGCTGCGGCGGCCCTCAACACGCGTGATGGCGCAAATTGACTGTCCGGTGCGGTGGGCCGTATCATCCTGCGTCCTCGATCGGCTGGGCAGGTCGCGGGGGCGGATTCCGGTCCTGCCGGGACACTCGGGGCATGGCGCAGCCTGGTAGCGCATCTGCTTTGGGAGCAGAGGGTCGGGGGTTCAAATCCCTCTGCCCCGACCAGTCCCGGTCGTACAGGACGGTGCAGGCGCCCGTAGCTCAACCGGATAGAGCATCGGCCTTCTAAGCCGAGGGTTGCAGGTTCGAGTCCTGCCGGGCGCGCCATATCCGCAGTCGGGATCTGGTACGGACAAGCGCCACAATGAGAATGTGGCACAGTGGTGGGCGTAGCTCAGTTGGTAGAGCCCCGGATTGTGATTCCGGTCGTCGTGGGTTCGAGTCCCATCGTCCACCCCACTTTACACGGCCCGGATACGGTTTTAGATTCGCGGGCCTTGGGGCGTTAGCTCAGCGGTAGAGCAGGTGGCTCTTAACCACTCGGTCCGGGGTTCGAATCCCTGACGCCCCACCACAAACAGAAGACCCGGTCCGCTGACCGGGTCTTCTTTTTTTTATTCCCGTGGCGGTCGATTCCGGCCCTCGTCGCGGGCACGGTCGCTACACTGGCGCGGGGTCCGGGCAGTTGGGGCAATAGTCCCAAGCTGGGATATAATGTCGAGCTAGCCCGACGCCGCGGCCCGTGGGCCAGGCTGGGCCGGCGAGCTGCGAAAGTGGCGGAATTGGTAGACGCGCCGGGTTTAGGTCTCGGTGGGGCAACCCGTGAGAGTTCGAGTCTCTCCTTTCGCACCAGAACCTGCGGCGGCCCCGACAACGGGCGCCGCGCCGGCGGGTCCAGTCATGGCCCGCGTGTTGAACATTTTATGAGCAGAGGACACACCCGAATGATGGTTTCGGTGGAGACAACCGCAGGGCTTGAGCGCCGCATGACGGTCCAGGTACCGGCAGAGCAAATCGAAAATGAGATCGACAGCCGGCTGCGCCGCTATGGCAAAACCGCCAAGATAAAGGGTTTCAGACCCGGCAAGGTCCCCCTGCAGGTGGTCCGCCAGCGTTACGGCGGCCAGGTCAGGGAGGAAGTCCTGAACGAGTTGATGCGCTCCAGCTTTATCGAGGCACTGGGCCAGGAGAAGCTGCGTCCGGTCGCCGGGCCGCGTATCGAACCCGGCAATCAAGAGCAGGGCGCGGATCTCGAGTATATCGCCACCTTCGAGGTCTATCCGGAGATCAAGCTGACCGGCTGTGAGGGCATGAAGATCCAGCGTCCGACAGCGCAGATTACCGAGGCCGATATCGACGACATGATGGACCGCCTGCGCCGCCAGCGCGCGGAGTGGGAGCCGGCCGAAAAAGCAGCCGAAGAGGGTGATCAGATCACCGTCGATTTCAAAGGCACGCTGGACGGGGAGCCGTTCTCCGGTGGCGAAGGCGAGGCAGTGCCTGTGGTGCTCGGTCGCGGCGGCATGTTGCCAGACTTCGAGGCCGGTCTGACCGGCATGAAGGCGGGCGAGGAAAAACAGGTCACCGTGGACTTCCCGGCGGACTATGGCGCCGCCGAGCTGGCAGGCAGGACCGCGCTGTTTCAGGTCACGGCCCGGGTCGTTTCGGTAGAAAGGCTGCCGGAGATCGATGACGCCTTCTGCGAGGGTTTCGGCATCACCGAGGGCGGGGTCGAGCGGCTGCGCAAGGAAGTTGCTGACAATATGGCCAGGGAGCTGGGCCAGGTATCGCGCGCCCGGATGAAGGCGCAGGTACTGGACCAGCTAATCGATGCCAACGAAGCTGAGTTGCCGCGGGTGCTGGTCGATCAGGAGATCCAGGTCATGCAGCAGAGCGCCGCCCGGCGTATGGGGCTGGATCCGTCGGACCAGGCCAATCTGCCACCGCGGGAGACGCTGGAGCCCCAGGCCAGCCGGCGGGTCAAGCTCGGCCTTTTGGTGGGCGAGGTGATCGGTCTGGCCAAGATCGAACTGGACCAGGCGCGGGTGCGTCATCGTCTGATGGAGCTGGCCGCCAGCTATGGCCAGCCGGAGGAGCTGATCAAGCTATATACCAGTAATCAGGAGATGATGGGCCAGATCGAGGCCGAGGTCATGGAGGAGCAGGTCGTGGATTGGCTGATCGAGCGCGCCGAGACGATCGATCAGCCCAGCAGCTTCCCGGAGCTGATGGAGCCGGCTTGAGGCCGTGCGGCGAGGGATCGCCGGCTGAATCAGCGGGCAAATCCATGTCCTGGCGGTCCGATACCCCTTGCAACCGCCGGCCGCTGGCATGACCATAGGACAACGGCGTGGCTCATGGAGGGCTGATATGGAAACGAAGGCACTAAACCTGGTGCCGATGGTGGTCGAGCAGACTGCCCGGGGCGAACGTGCTTACGACATCTACTCGCGTCTGCTCAAGGAGCGCGTGGTGTTTGTTGTGGGTCCGGTAGAAGACCACATGGCCAATCTGATCGTCGCCCAGCTCCTGTTCCTCGAGTCTGAGAATCCGGACAAGGACATCCACCTCTATATCAACTCGCCGGGTGGCGTGGTAACCGCCGGTATGTCCATCTATGACACGATGCAGTTCATCCGCCCGGATGTCAGCACGATCTGTGTCGGTCAGGCGGCGAGCATGGGCGCGCTGCTGCTGGCGGGCGGAGCCAAGGGCAAGCGTTATTGCCTGCCGCATTCGCGGATGATGATTCACCAGCCCCTGGGCGGATTCCAGGGTCAGGCATCGGACATCGATATCCATGCCAGGGAAGTGCTGAAGTTGCGCGATGCGCTCAATGCCATCCTCGCCCGCCACACCGGTCAGGACATAAAGAAGATCGCCCGCGATACCGACCGCGATAACTTCATGGGCCCGGAGGATGCCGTTGAATTCGGGCTGGTGGACAAGGTGCTGACACAGCGTGTGGAGATCAGCGCGGAAAAAGACGGCTAGAAGCAGGGATCTGCGGCGATCCTGCAGCTTTGCAAGCGGCGACGCCAACGTGATATATAAGCCTCAGACGAGGTGCCATCCAAGGGTGATAAATGTCTGACGACACTCGGGGCAGGAATGAGGAAGGCAAGCTCCTGTATTGCTCCTTCTGCGGCAAGAGCCAGCACGAGGTCCGTAAGCTGATTGCGGGCCCGTCCGTATTCATCTGTGACGAGTGCGTCGAACTCTGCAACGACATCATCCGCGAAGAACTGGAGGACAAGGCCGACGCCCGCTCCAGCAAGCTGCCCAAGCCACACGAGATCAAGGACGTGCTCGACGAGTATGTGGTCGGCCAGCAGGATGCGAAAAAAGTGTTATCGGTGGCGGTCTACAACCACTACAAGCGGTTGGAGACGCGCAATCGGGAGCGGGGCAAGGACGAGGTCGAACTGGCCAAGAGCAATATCCTGCTTATCGGCCCCACCGGGTGTGGCAAGACCCTGCTGGCCGAGACGCTGGCCCGTCTGCTCAATGTACCGTTTACCATCGCGGACGCCACGACCCTGACCGAGGCCGGCTATGTGGGTGAGGATGTCGAGAACATCATCCAGAAGCTGCTGCAGAAATGTGATTACGATGTCGAGAAGGCGCAAACCGGCATCGTCTATATCGACGAGATCGACAAGATCTCGCGCAAGTCAGACAATCCCTCGATCACCCGGGACGTATCCGGCGAGGGTGTACAGCAGGCGCTGTTGAAGCTGATCGAGGGTACCGTGGCCTCGGTGCCGCCCCAGGGTGGCCGCAAACACCCGCAGCAGGAGTTTCTGCAGGTGGACACCGCTAACATCCTGTTCATCTGTGGTGGTGCGTTTGCGGGCCTCGAGAAGCTCATCCTCAACCGTTCCCACAAGAGCGGGATCGGTTTCGCGGCCGAGGTCAAGGGTGAGTCGGATCAGGCCAGCATCGGCGAACTGTTCCACGACGTCGAGCCGGAAGACCTGATCAAGTATGGGCTGATTCCCGAATTTGTCGGCCGTCTGCCGGTGGTGGCGACTCTGGAGGAGCTCGACGAGGACGCGCTCGTCACCATCCTGGTGGAGCCCAAGAACGCGCTGACCAAGCAGTATCGGCGTCTGTTCGAGATGGAAGGGGCCGAACTGGAGTTCCGCGAGGACGCGCTGCGAGCC
>JBATKC010000435.1:0-8189 GCA_049669065.1 Gammaproteobacteria bacterium | reverse complement strand
GATCGAGGTTGTCGCGGATATGTACCGGCGGCACCAGAAATCCCAGCTCCTCGGACAACTTCTTGCGCACGCCCTTGATGCGGGCGGTGAGTTCGCCACCCTGGGCACGATCAACCAGCGGGATCAGGCGATAACCGACTTCGAGCCCGATCGGGTCCGCCTCGGTCACATCGTCCCAGCTTAGGTCTGGCGTCTCCGGCTGCTGCGCCGGGGCTTCCGGCGCCGATTCCACTGGAACCTCGGCCCGTTTGCGGCGAGCGATCCAGGCGCCGGCGCCGCACACGGCGGCCAGCGCAAGAAACGCCACGTTGGGCATGCCGGGGATCAGCCCCAGCAGACACAGCACGCCGGCCGCCACCGACAGTACCCTGGGATCGCCAAATAGCTGGCTGACGATCTGGTCGCCCATGTTCTGCGAGCGCGACATCCGGGTGACGATGATGGCCACCGCGGTAGACAACAGCAGCGATGGGATCTGGGCCACCAGCCCGTCTCCGATCGTGAGCAGAGTATAGGTGCGCGCGGCCTCGCCAAAGGCCATGTCGTGCTGCCCGACGCCGACCGCGAGACCGCCGACGATGTTGATAAACAAAATCAGAATGCCGGCGATCGCATCGCCGCGGACGAATTTGCTGGCACCGTCCATGGAACCATAAAAGTCAGCCTCGGCCCGAACCTCTTCACGTCGTGCGGCCGCCTCCTCCTGGGTCAGGATGCCGGCGTTGAGGTCGGCGTCGATCGCCATCTGTTTGCCGGGCATGGCGTCGAGGGTGAAACGCGCCGCCACCTCGGATACGCGACCCGCGCCTTTGGTGACCACGACAAAGTTGATGATCACGAGGATCGCAAACACCACGATACCGACTGCGTAATTACCGCCGATCACGAACTCGCCAAAGGCCTGGATCACGCGACCCGCTGCGTCGCTGCCGGTGTGACCATCCAGCAGCACGATCCGGGTCGACGCGACATTGAGCGCCAGCCGCAGCAAGGTTGCCGCCAGCAACACGGTCGGAAACACGCCGAAGTCCAGTGGACGCAGTATGTAGATGGTGGCCAGGATCACCACCAGCGAAAGCGAGATATTGAAGGTGAAGAATGCATCCAGCAGCACCGGATGCATGGGCACGATCATCATCGCGATCAGCGCCAGGACCAGCGCCGGAGCGCCCAGACCGGAGCGGCCGATCTTGCCCGCGGTGAGAGAAAGCTGTGCAGCGGTCATCGTCCTTCAACCTCTTCGTCGTCAATCTTCACATCCGGACGCGACGGCGGCAGTCCGCCGCTGACGCGCGCCTGTCGCACCCGGTACACCCAGGTCAGGATCTGTGCGACGGCGACATACAATCGCGCCGGGATTTCCTGACCGATATCGGTGCTGCCATACAGCGCGCGCGCCAGGGGTGGCGCCTCGAACAGCGCTACACGGTTTGCGCCGGCCAGTTCGCGGATCCGCATTGCCACCAGATCCGCGCCCTTGGCCACAACCATCGGCGCGCGCATCTTTGCCTCGTCATATTTGAGTGCTACTGCAAAGTGCGTCGGGTTAGTGATGACCACATCTGCGGTCGGCACGTCCTGGAGCATGCGGCGGCGCGCGAACTCCTGTTGCAGACTGCGTATCCGGCTTTTGACCTCCGGCTTGCCGTCGGTCTCCTTCATCTCGTCGCGCACTTCCTGACGGGTCATGCGCAGCTGTTTGGCGTGCTGCCAGAGCTGGAACGGCACGTCGATAGCGGCGATCAGGATCAACGACAGACTCAGCAACAACAGGGTCAGGGCGGCCATACCTGCCGCAGCACCGATAGCCTCTCCAACCGGCGCCGCGCCCAGAGCCAGCAATTGCGGTGCCCAGTGCCACAGCAGGGCCACGCCCAGGCCCGTGACCAGTGTCGCTTTGGCAAAGGCCTTGATCAGTTCGATCAGACCCTTGGGTCCGAATACCCGCTTGAGGCCTTTACCCGGATTCAGCTTCTCCAGCTTTGGAGCCAGCGGCTTCAAACTGAATGACCAGCCGCCGGTCAGGGTCGGCGCCAGCACCGCAGCGGCCAGCAGCACCAGCAGGAACGGTCCGATCACCACCAGTGCGGAGCCGATCGCTTCGGCGAGCGCCGCCGGCAGCAAACCAGGATCCCGTGCAAGGTGGCCGGGTGAGCTCAGGCCATCACGGATCAGATTCAGCATGCCCGCGGTCATCGGGCCGTGTGCGAGCACCATCATCGCGGCGCCGGTGGTCATCACCAAAGCCGCACTGAGTTCGCGGGAACGCGCGACCTGACCCTTCTCCCGAGCGTCACGCAGACGCTTCGGCGTCGCTTGTTCAGTCTTCTCCTGATAATTCTGGTCATCGGCCATGGTCAGCCTCCGGTGGCCAGGCCGGCGACCAGACGGAAGGCATCGTCCATCATCGCCTGCAGTGCGGGAGCGACATTGCCGATGCCCGCGGCCAGGATCACGAAACCGAGGATCATGGTGACCGGGAAGCCGACAGCGAACAGATTCAGATTCGGTGCCGCGCGGCTCATTACGCCAAAAGCGAGGTTGACCATCAGCAGTGCAGCCAAAGCGGGAAGCGCCATTTGCATGGCGGCCGCAAACATCCTTGAGCCGAAACCGACCAGCGCCCAGGCATCCGTGGTACCGAGTGCGCTGGTCCCGGCCGGAATCAATTCAAAGCTCTGCACCAGGATCCCGATCAATGCCAGGTGGGCGTTGACGGCGAGAAACAACAAGGTACTGATGACCACGTAGAACTGGCTCAACACCGGGACGCTGCCGCGCTGCGGATCGACCATGGTGGCGAAACCCAGTCCCATGCTCATGGAGATGGTCTGTCCGCCGATGACCATGGCGTCGAAGATCATCTGCACCACGAACCCCATCGCCACACCGATAGCGACTTCGCGGGCTGCGATCAGCACGGCTCCGAGGCCGATGACTTCCGGCGCCGGCTGGTCGCTCAGCGGCACCACGATCAGTGTCAGCACCACCGCCAGCAGCACCCGGACACGCATCGGTACCAGGCGCCCGCCGATTACCGGCGCGACCATGCACAGACCTGTCACCCGGGCGAAGGGCCACAAGCCCGCACCAACGGTTTCGACGATCTGTTGTGTGGTGATGACCATAAGACGTCCCTGCCCGGCTACGACCCTCAGCCGATCAGCCCCGGTATGCTCGAGAACAGAGTCAGGGTGTAGCCGGTGATGAGCTTTAACATCCACGGCGCTGCCAGTGCCGCCACCAGCGCCATCACCAGCAGCTTGGGGATAAAGCTCAAGGTCATCTCATTGATCTGGGTAGCGGCCTGGAACATGCCGATAATCAGACCGGCAGCCAGCGCGCTCAGAAGCAGCGGTGCCGCCAGCAAGGCGGTCACCGTCATCGCCTCCCGGGCAATAGTGATGACTGTCTCCGGCGTCATGCAGGCATCCTCCTCAGCTCGCCAGGAAGCTCGAAGCAAGGGTGCCGACCAGCAGGCCCCAGCCGTCGACCAGTACAAACAACATGATCTTGAATGGCAGCGAGATCAGCATCGGCGATAGCATCATCATGCCCATGGACATCAACACGCTCGCCACCACCAGATCGATGATCAGGAACGGGATAAAGATCAGGAAACCTATCTGGAACGCAGTCTTCAACTCGCTGGTAATAAAGCTCGGGATCAGCACTGCCAGCGGGACGTCCTGCTCGGATTCATAACCCTCGTCGCCGGCCAGGCCGGCGAACATCGACAGGTCGTCTTCCCGGGTCTGACCCAGCATGAACCGCCGGAACGGCGCCATCGCTCGTTCCGCCGCCTGCATCATCTCCATCTCGCCATTGACATAAGGCGTGACGCCTTCGGTGTAGGCGGTGCTCAGGACCGGGTTCATGATGAAAAAACTGAGGAACAAAGCCAGCCCGATCAGCACCTGTGTCGGCGGCGTCTGTGGCGTACCCAGAGCCTGACGGAAGATCGCCAGCACGATGATGATGCGGGTGAATGACGTCATCGCCAGCAGCAATGACGGCAACACCGTCAGTGCCGTCATCAATAACAAGACCTGGACGCTGACGCTCCAGGTCTGGCCGCCATCCGCGCTGTCGCTAACCGCGACAGCGGGGATGCCGGTCTCGGCCATGCCGAGCGCGGGTGCGGCGAACAAGACGATTAGCAGCAACAGACGAATCACTGGGATCGTCCTCCGACCATGTCGCGCAGCCGTTGTGCGAACGGGCTGTCACTCTGCGGCCCGGCGGCTATCGATAAGGGCTCATCGAGTACATGCAGCGTACGCATGCCGCCGGAGCCGACACCGACCAATAGCTGTGTGTCGCCTACCTGCACCAGCAGGATCCGCTCCCTCGCGCCGAGCGAGGCTGCGGCAATGACACGGATAGCACCGGTGCTGGCGCCGATCTGAAAGCGTTTCAGGCCCCAGGCCAAAAACAGGATCAGCACCAGCACTGCAAACAGACCGGAGACCACGCCGGCGAGACCGCTGGTCGGTGACACCGCGTCTGCGGCCCGCGCAACGGGGGAGACCAGGGCCAGACAGACCGCCGTGAGCCGCGGCAAGGTCTTCATCATCATCACCGCAGCTTGCGCACACGCTCGGCCGGGCTGACGACATCGGTCAGCCGGATGCCGAATTTGTCGTTGACGACCACGATCTCACCGTGGGCGACCAGTGTGCCGTTGACCAGCACATCCAGCGGTTCACCCGCGAGGCGATCGAGCTCCACCACCGAGCCCTGGTTGAGCTGCAGCAATTCGCCCACGCTCATGCTGGTGCGTCCCACCTCGAGTGAGAGGCTGACCGGCACATCCAGGATCAGGTCCAGCCGCTGGGCCGGATCACCGGTGGGGGCATCCGCCTCCAGCTGGTCAAATTTGGCCGCCTCGAACTGCTTGGCAGCGGCCGCCTCAGCACTTTTTTCAGACGCGTCCGAATCCGGGATGGTCTGTTCCGTTTCACTCATGATTGTTACTCCCGTTAGCAGGACCGGGTTCCGCGGTCCGTAAGACTTTCACCGAGTTGAATCCCCTGGACACACCGAAGCTCCCCTCCAGCACCACGCTGTCGCCGGAGTACACCGCCACGGTGGCCGGCAGATCGATGGGGATCACGTCCCCGGGCTTTAGATTGACCAGCTCACCGAGGCTGATCTCGGTGTCTGCCAGCACCGTACGCAGCGTGACCTCCGCGTCACGCACGTCCTCGCGGAGCGCGTTGACCCAGTAGTTCTTGTCCTGGGTCCGTTCGCTCGGACTGCCGACATTGACAAAATGCCTGATCGGATCGATCAGCGAAGACGGCCAGACGACATGGAACTCACCGCCGTGGCCCGCGAGCTCGATCTCGAAGCGGCTCAGGTAGACCGGGTCACTTGGCGCCGCCACCGCGGCGAATTGCGGATTGGATTCGCTACGCAGCCAGGAGAATTGCATCTCCAGGAATGCGGCCCAGGCTTCTTTCAGATCGACCATGACCCGATCGACCACGTTGCGGGTCAGACGCAGTTCGGTCGGCGTAAATGACGCCACATCGGGCTTGCGCTTGGCGCCGCCGCGTCCACCGAAATACGAGTCGACGAACTCGAAGACCAGATCTGCATCGAAGCTGATCATGAACGCAGTGTCCTGCTCGTTGGCCAGGATCAGGTTGAGGCTGGTGGGCATGGGCAGCGATTCGGCGTACTCGCCCCACTTCACCATCTGTACCGGCTGCCCGACCACTTCGACCGGCCGGTGGAACAATTGAAACAGACTGAGGCGCAGCAGACCGGCCAGCCGCTCGTTGATCGACTCGAGGGCCGGTACACGACCGCGCACTATGCGGTCCCATTGCGTGATGTCCACGTCTCTGACAGCGTCAGGAGCGACGGTAGCGTCGCCGTCCGTGGCGACGCTACCGTCCTGCACTCCGGCGAGGAGGGCCTCGGACTCTTCCCTGCTCAAGACCTCGTCACGTTCCATCGCCGATCACTGCACAACAAAACTGGTGAAGTAGAGGTCTTCCACCCCTGGCTCGCCGGTCTGGTTCTCGACCACGGCCTGGACCTCCGCAAGCGCCGCGGCCCGCAGCTCTTCCTTGCCTTCACGGTTGGAGAGCATTTTCAGATCGGTACCACCGACCAGCATCAGGAGATTGTTGCGGATCACGGGGTTGTGTTGCTCAACCGCTTCGATGACCTTCGCATCCCGGGCCATCACTTCGACGGTGAGCTGCAGAAAGCGCATCGCACCCGGACCCTCGAAGCTGACCACCAGCGGTGGCTCCAGCGCCACATAGATCGGCGGAGGTAACGCCTTCTTGCTGTCTTTGCCGGTCCCGGCATCGCCTTTGGCTGCAGCCTCGGTGTCGGCCGCGGCATGAGCCTCTGCCGGCGTCATCCGCGCCTTGACCATCTCGGTGACGATCTGGCTGACGGTGACAATCGCAAACATGCCGATTGCGATCCCGATCCACTTCAAAGCCGCCGGCGCGGACTTGCGCTTTGGCTCTGCCGATGCGGCGACTTCGACCTCATCGCCGTCTGCTGTTGCGTCTGTCCCTGACATGTTCCCGTTCCTTTGTTGGATTCCGGGAGTCATGTTGCAAGCCCCGTGCCAGTTACGGGAAAAATCAATTAACCCAATAAAACCATGGACTTATCGTGATGCGCCGGAGAAGATGCGGAGCACCCGCGGCGAGGACAGCGGGGTTCTGCCGAAATTTTGACGGCGTGCCGTCGGTTTCCGGGCACCCGGACCCCGATCAGGCGTAATGGTCGAGCAGCCTGTCACCGCCCTGCCGCAGCACAGCCGGCGTTCCCGGCTCATCCAGGTCCAGCGCGGGCCGTGCGGCATGGGTCGGTCTTTCGGGTCCGGCGTCAGCACTCTGCTCCCGCTGCTGCCCCGATGCGCCCTGCTGAGACAGGTCAATGCCCTGCTGGGCAAACATCTCCCTCAGTCGCGGGATCGCGGCTTCGAGGGCATCCCGGGCCTGGGGGTGCTGTGCGGTCAGCCAGAGCTGAGCGTGGTCATCCTGCAGCCGCAGATGGATGTCTATCGGTCCGAGGTGGGCCGGATTGAGGCTCATGCGCGCAACCTGATGCTCGCCCCTGACCACTACGGCCAGGCGCTCGCCAAGTGCGCGAGACCACTGCGGATCGCCAATAGCCTGTCGTGGACCAGGCAGATGCAGCGCAGGTTCCCGGTTCGGTATGGGCCGATCGGCGGCAGGATCGCGCACCGAGACCCGGATCGAGTCGAACGGCAGATCAGACATGTCCAGAATCTCAGGCCCTGCCGAATCTGTTTGTGTTGCAAGCTGCTGAACCGGCATGGCCACGGCCGCAGCCGCTGATAATGCGGGTCCCGCAGAATTTACAGGTGTCGCGACAGAAGCCGCTGACGCCGTCGTTGGGCTCGTTGCCGTTGCGGTCGTCGCGGCTGGCGGGTCCCGCAGCATGGCCGGGTTGATGGTCGTCATCGGGCGCTCCTGGCTACGCAGGATGACCGGGTCCTCAGCCGGATTGGTGGCCGTCGGTGCCGATTCCGCGACCAACGGGCGCGCGATTTCGACCGCAGGCGGTGTGGCGATCGCAGCGGACGGTGCTGGCGGCGGCGCGATATTGCCTGCCTTGTCGCCGGGGATGCCTGTACTCTGCTCAGGCGTGGCCTGCGGAAGCACCGGCGTATCGCCATCCGCCTCGGTCGTCGCTGCAGCGAGCGCCACCGCCGTCAGCGTTTCCTCGCTCACAGCCGGGGGGGTGTTTTCGGTGTCGAGGGCATCCGCCGGGGCATTGAGCAACGCCGAGATCAGCGGATCGGCGGCAGGCGATTCGGAGGCAAGCGCTTGCTCCATTACCGGCGTATCTGCCGTCAGCGAAGTCTGATTGACCGGAAGATCGATTGCCACCGGAACGGCGACCGGTTTCAGGACCGCCGTTACGGGCGGCAAGGGCAGGCCGCTGGCCGGCAATCCGCTTCCGCCCGGCACACCGGCCGGATCGTCGGCGGGCTGAGCGAGCAGAGCGGCAAACGGATTCGACGCGGACGCCGGTTCGGCCGTTTTTGTCAGTGCTGCCGGGGCTTCCAGCATGGGCCCAATGGTGGGCAGAGATCCTTCCATGGATGCGTTTGTCCTTTTTTTTCGATGCCTGCCGGCGCAGATACAGCGCCGATGCCGTTGGCTTACCGAGAAGGATGCAAACCC
>JBATKC010000434.1:0-6543 GCA_049669065.1 Gammaproteobacteria bacterium | reverse complement strand
GAACTACCGACCGCGACCGGCCGCCAGGAAACACGCGCCAGTGCAGCTGCCACCCGGGGAACCGGAACGCCTGCGCGGACCGCGTCGGGCCATGGCGCAGAGTATGAGTCTGTCGCGGGATGAAGTCTGCGCCTGCACCATATTCGACGATGCGGATATCGATGGCTGGATGCCGGGTCAGGACATCACCGGCCGCCTGTTGCGGGCGATCGTCGCCGGGTGTCGCGCCGAGCCGGCGCTGAATGGCTTCTATGACGGCGCCGCCATGACCCGTCAGCTCGAAGGCCGTGTCGATATAGCGATCGCAGTGGACACGCCGGACGGCCTGATCGTCCCCGTGATCCGCCGGGTCGAGCAAAAATCAGCGGAACAGCTGCGTGACGACCTCGACTCGATCAAAACCAAGACCCGCGCGCGCACCGTCGCCCCCGAAGAGATGAAGGACTTCACCTTCACCCTGTCCAACTTCGGCATGATGGCTGGCCGCTATGCGACGCCGGTCGTGGTACCGCCGACCATCGCGATCCTCGGTGCCGGCGGCGTCCGTCACGACGTCGTCCCGGTGCTCGGTGGTATCGAGACCCATCGGCGGATACCGCTGTCCCTGAGTTTCGACCATCGCTGTGCAACCGGCGGCGAAGCCTGCCGGTTCCTGGCCGGCGTGATCGGGGACCTGCAACGCGCCAGCTGATCATCGGATCCGTTTGCCGACTACATTCTTTTGGCTGCCGCGCAAACAATTCGGTGCATGAAGCGCTAGAATTGGCGCACCCATCCGAGATCCCCGGCGAGCGCAAATCATGAGTTCAGTTGCGGCCACTCCGCGAAAGCGGGTCATGGACGAAGTCGTCCCCCTGGCGCTGGAGCGGGCGCCTGCCGATTGCCCGGTCGACGTTGCCCTGTTCGTCACGCTGTATTACGCGAATATGGCCCTGGAAGATCTGCGCGCTCGGACGCCCTCGGATCTCGCCGGCAGCGCAGTGCAGCATCTCGCTTCCGCGATGCAGCGTAAACGTGGCCGGCCGCTGACGCGGATCTTCAATCCAGACCCCGAAACCGACGGTTGGAGCTCCGAACATACGGTGGTGGAGATCGTCAACGACGACATGCCCTTCCTGGTCGATTCGCTGGGCATGGTGATCAACGAGTTTGAACTGTATATCCACGTGACCGTGCACCCGGTGCTGATCGTACGCCGGGACGCCAAGGGCAGGCTGCTGGAGATCCTGCCCTCCATCGAAGACGCCAGCGACGCGCAATACGAGTCATTTATCCATCTGGAGATCGATCGCGAGAGTGACCCCAAGGTGTTCCGCGAACTGGAGCGCGGGATCAAGAAAGCGCTGACCGACGTGCGCGGCGCATTCGAGGACTGGTCCGCCATGCGGCGCAAGGCCCGCGACATCTGCCGCGAGCTGGAGGAAAACCCACCGCCACTCGAACAGGCTGTGGTTGACGATGCCCAGGCCTTCCTCGATTGGATGGACGACGACCACTTCACGTTTCTCGGCTATCGCGAATATGAGTTGGTGAAAGGCGCCGAGTTCGAGAGCCTGCAAGCCAAGCCGGGAACGGGCCTCGGCATTCTGCGCAAGCCTTCCCGATCTTCCGGCGCCGGCAGTGCGGTCATGAGTCGGGCCATCCGTCGGCATGCGCGCTCGAAAGACCTGTTGATCCTCACCAAGGCGAATTCCCGCTCGACGGTACACCGGGTCGGCTACCTCGATTATGTGGGTGTCAAGCACTACGACAGCGCCGGGAGAGTGGTCGGCGAGAAGCGGTTCCTGGGTCTGTTCACCTCGGTAGCTTACAGCCGCAGCCCGCGCAGCATACCGGTGCTCCGGCACAAGGTGCAGAAGGTCATGGCCCACTCGGGGCTGCGTCCGGGCAGTCATGGCGGCAAGGCCCTGCTGCACATCCTCGATAGCTTCCCGCGCGACGAGTTGTTCCAGGCATCGGTGGAAGAATTGAGCCGGATCACCAACGGCATCCTCAATCTCCAGGAGCGACAGGAGGTGCGTCTGTTTGTGCGCAGGGATGCATTCCGGCGCTTCTTCTCGTGTCTGGTCTATGTCCCGCGGGATCGATACAACACCCAGGTGCGCGAGCGCATCCAGTCGATCCTGACCGCTGCCCTCAACGGCTTCCAGGTCGAATCCGAAGTGCAGATGTCCGAGTCCAAGCTGGCCCGGGTGCACTTTATCGTGCGCACCGATCCGGAGAATCCCCCGCGGGTGCGTCTCGCGGCGCTGGAGAAATCGATCTCTGAAGCGGTGCGCACCTGGCAGGACGGATTGCATGACTATCTGATCGAGCGCTTTGGCGAAGAACAGGGCCTGATCCTGTTCCGCGGCTACGGCCATGTGTTCCCCGCCGCGTATGTCGAAGACGTCACCGTCCGCGAGGCCACGTTCGATATCGAGCGACTGGCAGCGGTGGAGGCCTCCCCGGATCAGCTGCGCATGAGTCTGTATCGCCCGCAGTCTTTCCCCGAACAGCGGGTGCGTTTCAAGACGTTTCACGCCGGCACGCCGCTACCCATCTCCGATGTATTGCCGACACTGGAGAATCTCGGTCTCAGGGTCATCAGCGAGCGGCCCTACCGGGTGGTACTGGACTCCGGCAAGGAAATCTGGGTTCAGGACTTCGAGATGCTGCATCAGCAGAAGAAGCTGGTCCCGGCCGAGGTCAACGAAGCGTTCCAGCAGGCGTTCGAAAACGCGTGGTCAGGCGTCACCGAGAATGACGGCTTTAACGGGCTTATCCTCGGCGCTGGTTTGTCATGGCGCCAGGTATCACTGTTACGGACCTATTGCCGCTATATCCTGCAGACCGGCCTGCCGTTCAGCCAGACCTACATGGAACGCGTGCTGGGCGAGTACCCGAGTATCGCGCGTCTGCTGGTCGAGAAGTTTGAAGCCGGATTCAATCCGCAGATCGGCGCCAAGCAGCGGCAGCGCCAGCGTCTTAGCATCAGCCAGGCGCTGGATCACGCCATGGACTCGGTAGCCACGCTGGACGCCGATCGCATCATAAGCGCGTTTCGCGAGATGATCCGTGCAACGCTGCGCACGAATTTCTACCAGCCCGACGAGGACGGCAGACCGAAGCCTTACATCTCTCTCAAGCTGAACCCGCGCAAGATCCCGGATCTGCCCAAACCGCTGCCGATGTTCGAAGTATTCGTCTACTCGCCAAGGGTGGAGGGCGTACATCTGCGCGGCGGCGAGGTCGCCCGCGGCGGTCTGCGCTGGTCAGATCGGCCGGAGGACTTCCGCACCGAAGTACTCGGCCTGATGAAGGCCCAGGCGGTCAAGAACACGCTTATCGTTCCGGTCGGTGCCAAGGGCGGTTTTGTGGCCAAGCAGCTGCCGGCGGGCGATCGCGAACAAGTGATGCAGGAGGTCATCGCCTGTTACAAGACATTTGTCCGCGGCATGCTCGACATCACCGACAACCTGATCGACGGCGAACCCGTAGCGCCACCAGACGTGCTGCGCCGGGACAAGAGCGATGCCTATCTGGTTGTCGCCGCCGACAAGGGCACCGCCAGCTTCTCGGATATCGCCAACCAGATCTCGGCGGATTACGCCTTCTGGCTCGGCGATGCCTTCGCCTCCGGCGGCTCAGTCGGCTATGACCACAAGGGCATGGGTATCACCGCGCGCGGCGCCTGGGAGTGCGTGAAGCGCCATTTCCGCGAGATCGGCCGCGACACGCAGGAGTCGGAATTTACGGTTGTGGGCATCGGCGACATGAGCGGCGACGTGTTCGGCAACGGCATGCTGCAGTCCCGCCATATCCGCCTGCAGGCAGCGTTTAATCATCTTCACATCTTCCTCGACCCGTCGCCGGATGCGGCCGCCAGTTTCAAAGAACGCAAGCGGCTGTTTGCGTTGTCGCGGTCGGGTTGGGATGACTACAAGCGCAAACTGATCTCCAAGGGTGGTGGCGTGTTCTCGCGCGCGGAGAAGCTGATCAAGCTCAGCGCCGAGGTCCGGGCCATGCTGGAGACGGAAGAGAGTAGTCTGACGCCTGACGAATTGATCCGGGAACTCCTGCGCATGCGCGTCGATCTGCTCTGGAACGGCGGCATCGGCACCTATGTCAAAGCCAGCACCGAGAGCAATGCCGATGCCGGCGACCGCGCCAACGATGGCGTCAGGGTCAACGGCAATGAATTACGCTGCAAGGTACTCGGTGAGGGCGGCAATCTCGGCTGTACCCAACTCGGGCGTATCGAGTTCGCTCGCAACGAGGGCCGGCTCAATACCGATTTTATCGACAACTCCGCTGGCGTCGATTGTTCCGACCGTGAGGTCAATATCAAGATCCTGCTCAATGTGGCCAGCCAGCAAGCCGGTCTCACCGCCGGCCGGCGCGCGCGCCTGCTGGCTGACATGACCGATGAGGTAGCGGATCAGGTTTTGCGCAATAACTATCTGCAGAGCCAGGCCATCAGCCTGATGGAAGCGACCGCCGCGGAACGTATCCGCGAGCATCAATATCTGATCCACGTGCTGGAGCGCAGCGGTACGCTGGACCGCGCTCTCGAGTTCCTGCCGGATGACGAGCAGATCAACGAGCGGCGCAAAGCCGCTCGCGGTCTGACCCGTCCGGAACTGGCGGTGCTGGTCAGTTACGGGAAGATGAGCCTGTACGCGGACATCATCGCTTCCGACGTGCCCGAGGATGCTTATCTCAGCAACGAGTTGATCGCATATTTCCCGCAGCCACTCAATCGCCGCTATCGCAAGCTGATGAACGAGCACCGGCTGTCGCGCGAGATCATCGCCACTCAGGTCACTAACAGCCTGGTCAACCGCATGGGTCCGGTGTTCGCCTACCGCACGCGAGACGAGACCGGGGCCGACGTGGCCTCCGTGGCTCGCGCCTACGCGATCGCGCGCGAGGTCTTCGATATCCGTTCGTTGTGGGCCTCGATCGAAGAACTGGACAATCAGGTCCACGCCAACGCGCAGTACTCGATGATGAATCGGACCACGCGATTGCTCAAGCACGGCACGCACTGGCTGCTGGACCGTCCTTCGCAAGTTGAGGATATCGAGGCGTCGGTGAAACGCTTCTCAAGCCAGACGAAACGGCTGTCCGAGAATCTGGCTGACTATCTGGTAGGTCGCGAACTGCGGCGTTTTAGTGAGGCTTTCAATCTGTACAAGGATCTCGGTATCCCGGACGCGATCGCGCATCGTATGGCCGGGCTCCACGCGATGCACTCTGCACTGGACATCATGGAGGTGGCCCAGGACACCCGGGCCACACCGGAGACTGCGGCGCAGATCTATTTCCTGCTCGGACAAGAGCTGCGCATCGACTGGTTGAGGGACCGGGTCGAGCAGCTCTCGGTCGAAGGACGCTGGCAGGCGATGGCGCGCAACAGCATGCGCGAGAACCTGTACCATCTGCAGGGGCAGCTGACCCGGCTGGTGATCAAGGCCGGCAAGCGCCGTGCGCCGGCAGCGGCGGTCGAGACCTGGATAGCAGAGAACAAAGATCGGGTCGAGCATGTGCTGACTACCGCGGGGGAGATGACCGCGACCGGCGCCAAGGACTTCCCGACCCTGTCCGTGCAAATGCAGGAAATCCGTCGTCTGACCCAGCTCTGAGATCTACCGAGGAACCCCGCCATCATGTCCCAGGAACCGCTTATCGCCGTATTTGTCGATTTCGAAAACCTTGCCATCGGCGTGCGCGACATGAAGAGCGCGTCGAAGTTTGATATCCAACTCGTGCTGAAGAGACTGCTGGAGAAGGGACGCATCGTGTTCAAGCGCTCCTACTGCGACTGGAGTAATTACCGCGAGTACGTCAAGGAATTCCACTCCAACGGGATCGAGATGATCGACATCCCGCAAACCCGCATGGGCGGCAAGAACAGTGCGGATATCCACATGGTCGTAGACGCCATCGATCTCTGCTACGCGAAACAGCACATCGATATCTTCGCCCTGCTCTCCGGCGACAGCGATTTCTCGCCACTGGTGTCCAAACTCAAGGAGAACAACAAGCGCGTCATCGGCTGTGGCGTGAAGAGTTCGACTTCAGATCTGCTGATTGGCGGCTGTGACGAGTTCATCTACTACGATGATCTGGCGCGGGTAGCCAGCAAGAGCAGCCGCAGCCGTAGTCGCGGCAAGCCGCGTGATCGAAAAACCGAAGCCATGGAGAGACTGGTAGAGATCGTCGGCTCCCTGAGCGATGACTACGATCAGCTGTGGGGTTCCATGGTCAAACAGACCATCAAGCGGGTGCATCCCGGCTTTAGCGAGACCTACTACGGCTATGGCAGCTTCTCGGAGTTGCTGCAGGACGGCGAGGCCAAGGGCCTGATCCGTCTGGACTATGACAAACAACGCGGCAACTACCTGGTCAGCCTGGCCAGCGGCAAGAAAACCTGAAGCCGCCCCGGCCGCAACATTCGATGACCACCGAAGCGGCTGAATTCCGGTAAAATTTATAGCCAAGTCTTTGCAACTGGGAGAGCAAGATGTCGACCAAGCTGGTGCTTTTGCGTCACGGCCA
>JBATKC010000433.1:0-4511 GCA_049669065.1 Gammaproteobacteria bacterium | reverse complement strand
CGTGCCCGCCGGTCGCGCCCGTTCCGGACCGCGGCGGGTGCCGCTTTTCTGGCCGGATTACGTGCTGCGAGCCGGGCACCGGAACTGGCTGCTCGGCGCGTCGGACAATCGATCAGTGCATGCTAGGAAGTTTAGCTGTGCGGCGCAACATTTACCGCCTCACGCAGCGGCTTCCGCGGCACCCGGCACCTTGAAATCGAACACCAAAGGCAGGTGATCGGAGAATCTTACCTGCGGGATCTGGAAATCCAGCAGCTCGATGCCGCGGCCATAGAGGATGAAGTCCAGCTCCTTGCGCGGTGACTGGCTCGGGTAGGACGGCAGCTTGCCGGCATTGGCGCTGGTCAGGCCGCAGGCCTGCATAAACAGGTATAGCTCATCCTCGCCCCAGAACGTGTTGAAATCACCGGCAACGATGACCGGCTTGTCACAGGCGGTGACGAACTCATGCAGATGGCGCAGCTGGCTCTGCCGGTGTCGATACTTGAGCGACAGGTGGACCAGAAAAATGGCCACCTCCTCCAGCTCCAGTTCGATGATCAGGCGCTTGATGCCGGTGTCAAAATAGTGGAATCGCTCGCCGTGGACGCGCGGCGCAGCCAGAAACGCGTTGCCCTGTTTGCGCACGATCGGCAGTCGGTTGTTGAGCGAACTTTCGCCATATTTCGACTCATAGATGGTGTAGTGCCCGAGCTCGCCGGCGATGATCTCGGCCTGATTGAGCATCCCGGTGCGGATCGAGCCGGTATCGACCTCGACCAGGCCAACCACATCGGCATCCAGGGATTTGATGAATTCCCGGATCTGGATCAGATTGTCCCGATTGCCGCGCAGGTAACCCGCGCCCGGTACCGGCAGATTGAAGCCGGGTCCGGCGCCAGCGGCGTAGCGAATGTTGTATAGCAAAAAACGCATGGTGCTCATCGTGGATGCGGTCTGTCGCCGCCCTGGCGGGAATCTTAGATGACCGTCGCCGTTAAGTTAACTGCCCGGGTCGCATTATCGGCCGGCGCTTGCCTAGTAGTATGTCAGGTCGGTTACACTCTGCGGGACACGGGGACGAGGTGGGATCAATGACGGCAAACGACCCGATCCGCATCATGGCGAGTCACGGCTGGCAGGCGGACGAAGATTATCTCAGGTTGTTCGAGTACCTGGAGAGCACGACCAATTTCTTTTATGAGAACGTGCTGCCGCCACAGGCCTCGCCGGAGGGCGAGTCGATCGCAGAGCGACGCACGCGGGTGCTGGACGCGATGAAGCAGGCCGAAGTGCTGATCGTGATGAGTGGTCAATATCAGGAGTTCCGTGATTGGCTCGACTTTCAGATAGGTGCCGCCCAGGCGCACAACCGGCCGATCGTGCTGGTGGAACCATTCGGTCCCAATGATGCTCCCGATGCGCTGAAAAGCCAGGCGGCCCAGGTCGTCGGCTGGAACTCGCGCAGCCTGGAAGACGCGATCCGGATGCAGGCCCGTCAGGACAAGACCAAGCGTTTCGACGTGATCGACTTCGATCTCTGATCGAGCGGCCGTTTACCGCAAACCGAAACACCCATGCAGGTCGTCCGCGAGCGCGAAGATTACATCATCCTGGATGACTTCCTGGAGCCGCGGGATTTCCGCCTGATGCTGGAGTACGCCCAGCTCAACGACTACGCGCGCAACCCGAAGTGGGTCAAGCCGTGGGATCTGGCCGACCGGCCGCCATGGCAATCGGGCGAGACGGTCTATCATCCCTACAAGAAGCTGCCGCCGGGAGATCCGCGGCGACAGTATCCGACCGGTACCGCGCTTGACCTGTTGATCGACCGGATCCTCGGCTGCAAGTTTTATCGCAGCAAATTCCAGCCGACCTGCAAGTCGATGACAGCGCGCTCCTATCTTCATCCCCAGGGTTCGTCGCTTGACTGGCACAATGATGCCGGTCGATTCGCCGGCGCGTACGCCTTCTATTGCCACCCGCGCTGGCACGCCAGCTGGGGCGGCGAACTGATGCTGATCGAGGACGAGATACCGGACGAACTGCTGCCGGAGAAGGAGATCATGGAGGAGGGCGAGATCCGGCGCCGGCGCAACTGGAACGTGATCCACAAAGATGACCTGTCCGAGCTGCTGATGGCGCGCACCACATCCACCGAGTTCATCTTCCCGGTGCCCAACCGCATCGTCATCATGCGACGCGGCCTGTGGCACAAGATCGGTCTGGTCAAGGACCAGGCGCCGATGGCGCGCTGCTCGGTCGCCGGTTTCTTTCTGCCGGATGACTGAATACCGCGCGTGGACAGCGACGTCGTGGCCGCACAAAATGGACCGGTGCGGCGCCTAGTCCGTTCCGTAATCGGATCCATATCGTGAGTCAATCCCAACTGCAGACCAATCCCATCTTCGGCACGCCGACCTGGCGTTACCCGGTCCCCGAGATGGCGCCGTTCCATGATCAGATTCGTACCGAGCTGCGCGATCTGTGGGACCGGGGATATTTTCAACGTCACGGTTCCGGTTATGGCTATCAGACCCGGGAGGAGCTGTTCACGCCGGCAAACCTCGAGGCCATCCCCTACGTACGGGTGCTAAAGGACCGGTTCGTCGCGGCATGCACCGCGATCCTCGCCCAGCGGCACGGCCACTCGAAACGCCTGCCCTTCGATGTCTATAACGTTCAGGGCTGGGTGCTGATCCAGACCAACGAGACCTGGGTCGACGGACCCTGGCACCATCATCATCCAGCGACCTTGAGCGGCTGCTATTACCTCCAGGTCCCGGCGACCCGGGATCCGACAGAGGGCCTGCTGATGTTCCAGCGTCCGGAGCCGAACAACATCTTCTGCGAGAATATGGCGGCAGTCCGACCGGTCGAGGGTTGGATGACGATATTCCCGTCCTATCTGATGCATCGGCCGATGCCGACACCGTCGGCTCAGGATTGGCGCATCGCGATCTGCATGGACGCCTTTGTGCACTGGAACAAACGCTTCGAGGAGCCACTCAGCGACTATCCGGACGAAGCTGCCTATCGCGCTGCCGCGCGAGCCAGCCTGGAACCGCGCTGAGCCGTGACGTCGGGGCGACCCCTGGGTCGCGTCCCGCAGCCGGAGCATTGCCGGGCACGAATTTGTGAGCGATGAGTCGGAGCCCGTAGCCCACGGCCGGTCTCCAACACGGGCGGGCTCCGTGCGCCGCGAAAGCGGATCGGGCTAGAATAGTCCGGGAGAAGGGGAGGACCAGTTGAGCACTGACCGGACATTGATTCTGCAGCGGACCCTGTTTGGGGCCGGCGCGTTGCTGTTGGCCGTATGGGCCGGAGCGTGGGTCCACGGCGAATGGAATCGGAGCCGCGACGTGGCGGCTTTTGACGCGGCGCTAGAGGCCGCGGCCGACTCCGTTGCTGTCAATTCGCCGGGGAAGGGTTCCGCAACAGAGATCGATCGCGCTGTCCCGGAGGCGATGCAAACGGCATCGGAGACCCGTCCGGTCCGGATCCTACCCGAGCCTGCGCAGCCTGACACGAGTGACTGGTCCGCCGCGCGGATCGAGCACTATCAGGCCAGCCTCGAGCAACACGACGGTCTGCCAGAGGCGCTGCTGCGGATCCCGACCATTGATCTGGAGGTCCCGGTGATCACCGGGACCGACGAGCTGACGCTCAATCGGGCGGTTGGCCGGATCCCGGGCACCGCCCATATTCGCAGCGCTGGTAATCTGGGCATCGCCGGCCATCGGGATGGCTTCTTTCGTGGCTTGAAAGACGTCGGGCCCGGTGACCTGATCGAATTGGTGACGCTTGAGGGCCGCCGATCCTACGAGGTCAGCGATATATGGATCGTGGATCCGTCCGATGTGCGGGTGCTGGCGCCGACCGAGGCCACCAGCCTGACCCTGGTGACCTGCTATCCGTTCTATTTTGTTGGACACGCCCCGCAGCGATATATCGTGCGCGCGGTGCTCACCGGGGAGGCGGGCGCGACAGCCGCTGCGGACCCGATCTGAGCGTTCCCAGGCGCGAGGTTTCTCTGCCGGCACTGGCGTTCTTTGCTATGCTTCCTGCGGGTGGCCTTCGGCCTCGCTATTACTCTTATTGGGGAGAGAATGATGTTGAGAAACACTGTAACCGCCGTCCTAGGCGGTGTTTTTTTGCTGGCATGGGGCGCGGTCTCGGCCCAGCAGGCGGAAGTGGTCACCGTGACGCAGACAGAGATCAAACGTATCGCCGGCGAAGTCGTCGAGGTGCGCTCGAATCTGCTGACGCTACGCGCCGATGATGGCAGTGGCCGGTCGTCCTATCGGATCCCGCGTGGTGCCTCGATCTCTGTGGCCGGTGTGCAGACGCGTCTGCAGGATCTGCAGTCGGGCCAGAAGATCCGCATCTACTATCGGGAGACCGAGACCGGTCGCGTGATCGTGTTGAGTCCGCCCGAGGAGACCGAAGTAGTCACCATGGTCGAAGAGGTGGCTCCGCCGCCGCCGGCCCCCGAGCCGCCGCCGGCCATGCTGCCGTCTACGGCCAGCGCG
>JBATKC010000432.1:0-3651 GCA_049669065.1 Gammaproteobacteria bacterium | reverse complement strand
GAGCGCACCGGGCCGCCAACAGGAAGGCCCGCAAGCGGGAGGAAGCTGCGCGCCGCCGACGCAACCGCCCGCTGCAGCGGAAGGTCGAGGCCGCCGAAAGAGATCTGGACCGGCTTCACCGGGAGCGCGAGGAGCTGGAGGCGAGACTGGCCGACCCGGAGCTCTATGAGCCCGGCAACAAGGATCGACTCAAGACGCTTCTTGCGGAGAAGTCCGGGCTCGATGGACGATGTGAGGCACAGGAAGCGCTATGGCTGGAGCTGGCTCAGAAACTGGAGGTCAGCGAGACCCGCGCCGGGGAGTGATCCGGCATCGTTGACGACAGGCCCGGGCGTCGCCCTGTCGGGAATTCTTACATAAGGCGCAAAAGTCGGTTCCGGTCCGGATTCTTATTATAGAACAGTAAGTTAAGATGGTTTGCCGATCCTGAGGGACGGGAAAGCCGTATTTGATCCTGGCGACCGCCTTGCCAGTGTCGAAAAATTTTCCAATCGCTTCTGTCTGCGAATCCGGTCACCGGAATCCGTTTCAAGGGCCGGAGCCAAAAAATACATTATAAACAACGGCTTGAGGTTCTCCCTTTGCTATATACGGCGCCGATTTGCCCCGATTGGCCCGCTATTTGCTTACAAAAACGGCAGGAGGGGCACGTATGTCGTGTCCGGCCCGCTCAAGAGACGGCGACATTCGCCATAGTGGGGCGGGAACAGAGGAGCAGATAGACGATGATCGAGTTGAACCGCAAGGAAACCCCGAAAGCCGCGTTATGGCCCCTGGCCGCGTTGGCCCTGACCCTGTTCGGCTTCACTGGCACCGCCAGTGCTGTGCCGTGCGATCAGGGTGGCGTATCGGGCTCCGTCGCTTGCCAGGACGGTGCCGGCAATAACGACTCTCAGTCGATCGTCAACGACCAGGCCTTCTTCGGCTACGACGACTGGGTGGAGCTCAACAAGTACGACGTGGACGAGGACGAATACAAGAACGATGGGGATTGGGGTTGGCTGGTCGAGCCCGGTCCGGTGGTCGATGAGTTATGCGCCGAGAGTAACGACTGGGCCCAGCCCGATGGCTGCTGGTCCTTCGATATGGACGTATGGGCCGAATACGAACACGTGATGATCGTCGTTAAGACCGGAAAGAACAAAGGGGAAGGCGACGATCCCGATGTGTGGTTCTCCGGATATCTGCTCGAAGACCTGATCAACAGCGGGACCTTCGACACGGGTGATAAGGACGTATCCCACCTGACGTTGCTGGCCCGCGGCGAAGGCGACTTCGAAGTCCCCGAGCCGACCAGCCTCGCGCTCCTGGGTGTGGGTCTGCTGGGCGCCGGACTCATCCGCCGCCGCCGCAGGATCTGATCGGCAAAACGAATCTGACGAAACAAGAGTCCCGAAAAGGGACCATTGGGGACCCGCCATCATGGCGGGTCTTTTTTATTCAGGACCTGTCGACGGCGCGTTGTCGCTTCGGCTCCGGCCCCCTAACATGGGATCAGGCCAGAATCCGGGAGTGTTGATGGGCGCAAGTCTGATCCCCCTCGTCTACGTCGGCATCGGCGGCATGCTCGGTGCCGTGGCTCGCTATCTGGCGACTCTGGCCACCGCCGGGATCAGCCTGACCATGCCCTACGGCACCCTGATCTCGAATCTCGCCGGCTGTTTCTTTATCGGCGTCATCGCCGCCTTCGCCGCCGAGGGCGATCTGCTGTCGCCGGAGACGCGGTTGTTTCTCGCCACCGGTTTCTGCGGCGGTTTCACCACCATGTCCTCCTTCGTATATGAGCTGGCCCAGTTCATGCGCAGCGGCGAAATTTTCTTTGCCAGCGTGTATTTCGGCGTGAC
Organism: Gammaproteobacteria bacterium; assembly: GCA_049669065.1. GTDB lineage: Bacteria > Pseudomonadota > Gammaproteobacteria > Steroidobacterales > XN24 > CAMYOC01. Next base: position 1,807 of record JBATKC010000432.1, on the reverse strand, counting down.
GCTTTTGGGTGCGATGGTCCTTTTTTATCTTGGCAGCGTCTCGGTGGTGCTGCTCCGCTCTTGAGGTCGACCCATGCATATTGAAGGCGACGCGGTCTTGTTGCGAGTGTTTATCGGCGAATCGGACAAGCACGGGCATATGGCTCTTTACGAGGCGCTGATCCGGGAAGCCCGGTCCCAGGGCCTCGCCGGCGCGACCGTGCTGCGGGGCATCTGCGGCTACGGGGCCAGCTCCCGGATGCGGCAGGCAAAGGTGCTCGATCTGTCTTCGGATCTGCCAGTGGTGGTCGAGATCATCGAACGAGAGGAGCAGGTCGAGAAATTTCTCGCCACGATCGACCGCATGATGGAGGAGGCCAATTCCGGTGGCTTTGTTACCATGGAAAAGGCCCACGTGGTGCGATATTTCCGGGAATCCGGCGCCCGCGACTGAGTCGCGCTCAGGCCAGGGTCAGAGTTCGACTCCGGCGATGCTCTTTTTCATCAAATCCGCGGATTTATCCAGGGCCGCTTGTTCGTCCGGTTCCAGATTGAGATGGATCAGTCGCTGCACACCGTTGGAGCCGATCAGGGCCGGGACGCTGACGCAGACATCGAACAGGCCATAGTCGCCCTTGAGCCTCGCACTGACCGGTTGGATGGATCGCCGATCGTCGAGGATGATATCGGTGAGGCGTGAGATCACCAGGCCGATGGCCCAGTTGGTGTAACCCTTGCCCTCGATGATGTGATAGGCGGCGTCGCGTACCTTGATAAACAAGTCGTCCATCTCGGCCGGGTGCCATTCTTTGCCCAGCACGCCGCCCCGCAGGGGCTTGCCGCCGATAGTCACGGTGCTCCAGGCCGGGAACTCCGAATCCCCGTGCTCGCCGAGGATATAGCCATGGACCGAGCGCGGATCGATGCCGTAATACTGACCAAGCAGGGTGCGGAAGCGGGAAGTGTCGAGCATGGTGCCGGTGCCGATGACATGATGCCGAGGCCGCCCGCTCATCTGCTGCAACATGTAGGTCAGTACATCGACCGGGTTGCTGGCCACGATCAGGATCGCGTCCGGCGCATAGCGATCGACGCCCTCGGCGATGCTGCGGAAGATCCGCGCATTGTTCTTGAGCAGATCCAGCCGCGTCTCGCCGGGCTTCTGCGCGGCGCCGGCGGCGATGACGATCACGTGACAACCCTCCAGGTCCTCGTACTCGCCGTCCTGGACGACGATGCGGCCCACGTAACCCTGGCCATGCATCAGATCCATGGCTTCGCCATGGGCGCGCTTTTTGTCGACATCTACCAGCACGATCTCGGCGCAGGTTTCCTGCACGAACATCGCAAATGCTGCCGCTACGCCGACCTGGCCAGCGCCGATCACCCCGACTTTTTGTCTGCTCACAGGCGGTATCCTCTGTCTGCATTTCCGGCCCGGCACCAATGCCAGCGGACGGGATGATTATAATCAGGCCCGGATCCGGACGCGGTTGGGGAAAGTCCGTACTTTTCTCATGCACCCGCGTCGCGGCATGATGCGCAATATTCTGCGGCAGTGACGGCCCTTGCGCGGCCCCGGGGCAAACACGGAGAGACAGATGGCGTCAGACAGACCCCGCAAGGCGGGCATCATCACCAGCGGTGGCGATGCGCCGGGCATGAATGCGGCAATCCGGGCGATTACCCGTGCCGCGCTGCGCCACGATATGGACGTGGTGGGCTTCTATCGCGGTTATTCCGGTATCGTCAACGAAGACTATGTCGATCTGGAGCGGAGATCCGTGGCCAACATCGTGCAGCGGGGCGGGACCATCCTGCGTTCCGC
>JBATKC010000431.1:0-11681 GCA_049669065.1 Gammaproteobacteria bacterium | reverse complement strand
CTGTTGCGGTGGCGTGATGTCCGCCACCAGCGCGTCGCGCGGCGCACCGCGGATGCCCTTGCCGATGCGGTCGACAAACCGGGCGCCAAACACCCAGCCGATCGTCGTCGCCAGCGGGAACACGAATTTGGTCACCGCCGCCAGCCCATAGCCGATCACGACCAGCGTCTTGCGCCGTTTCAGATAATCGCTGATCGCGCCGGAGAACACCTTGGTTACCGCGGCGGTGGCTTCGGCCACGCCCTCGATAATGCCGATGGTCAGCATCGACACACCGAGCACCGTGCCCATAAACACCGGCAACAGGCTGTGGATCAGCTCTGAGGAGGCATCCATGCACAGCGATGCCAGCCCCAGCACCCAGATACCGGTTGGCAGGGTGCGCAAGGAACCGTTTGCGCTTTTTTTCATCGGCGGCGGATTGGAACCGGGCCCGCAATGCTCCGGGTGCTGCCGGTGTCCATGGCCACTGCGTTGCGTTGTCGTCCGGTCAATGACTCAGGGCCAGCTCACCGGCGTACCCACCTGCTCGGTAATCCGGACATGCCCGGGCTGGGCGGCGACCCGTTCCAGCCATGCGCCGACGGCGGGGTAGCCGGCGAGGTCGAACCCCCCCTCATCGGCGACATGGGTATAGGCATAGAGCGCGATATCGGCGATGGAATAGCCGTCCCCGGCGAAAAAATCCCGTGTTTTCAGATGCTGGTCCATCACGTGCAGGGCGTGATGGCCGCCCTCCATCTTCGCCGGCAGGGCAGCGCGGTTCTCCTCGACCTGATCGTTGTGGTGCCAGGCACGGACCACCGCGATAAACGGCTCGTGGCTGTATTGCTCGAAGAACATCCATTGCATAGTCTCGGCGCGCTCCCAGGCGTCGTCGGAAAGGAACAGGGTGCCCTCGGCCAGATGGAACAGGATGGCATTGGATTCGGCCAGACGCCGACCGTCCGGCCATTCCAGAAGCGGGATCCGGTGATTCAGGTTTTTGGCCAGAAATTCGGGCCGCCGGGTGATGCCCTCACGGATGTCTACCTCGACCCGTTCGAACGGCTGTCCGAGGTGACTCAACAGAAGGCGGATCTTGTAGGCGTTGCCGGAATCCGGATAGTCATACAGCCTTAGCATTTGTTCCCCCAGAGCTATGTCGCAAAACGGGTCTCTTGAATATTGGTACGGCTCAGCTCAAAGATCCGCGTCCAGCATCGAGAAGATACGCCACCAGACAAACGCCAGCACCAGGGCTGCCGACATCAGCGCGGCGGCAAGGTGCTCGAGCGTGCGCGCGCGGCCAAGCGCCGGCTCGCCCTCGAGCACTGGCGTGTCCCGCAGCACGGATTGCCCGGGTAGCGGATATTGCTCAGCTTTGCGTATGCGTCTGGCCAGCGAGCGCAGATACGCCGCCAGTCCGAGCGGGGGTAGGGCGCAAAGGGCGCCGCAGAGCAGGAAGAACATGCGCAGCCGCTCGGGCGCCCGGCCGGGATCGGATATCAGCCATTCAAAGAGGGCCGCGCCGTAGCGCTCGAAGATCATGATCAGCAGAGCGCCAAGCACGGTGGCGATGACCAGTAGCCGGACTGCCCGGCGACGGGCGTCCGGATCGGCTTTCTGGATGGCACTCATTGCGCCCTGAGTCTAGCGGCAAACACGGCGCCGGGCATCCGGGCAGCTCGGCGCGGGTGCACCGCGCGGGATCGGGTTACGGCCCGGAGCGGTTTACCACCAGCGGACGCGGCCGGTATCGAGATGTACGAAATTGGATTTTTGGTAGTAACCGACGCCACCACGGGCCAGATCCAGACCGGCCTGGCGCAGATGTTTTGAATTGGCGTCGGTCAGCCGCACATCGATCGCCTTGCCCTGCATATGCAGGCTGGTCCGCGCCACCCCGCCGCCGCGCTGGCGCAGCATCTCGTTGGTGGCCGGTGAGCGATAGCCGGAGATAATCTCGAACGTACCATTGCTGCCGACACGCTGTTGTGCCGCATGCAGAAAATCGAACAGGGCCGGGTCGATATCGGTGACATCGCCGGAACGGAAATCACGCAGCAGATAATTGAGGTCGCCGAGACCGTCGTTCAGATATGCGCCGTCCTCGTAATAGACGACGTCGAGCTTCTCCGCGGTATGCGTGTGGTAGAAGCGCAGGCGCCGGGGCCCCGACGCACTGGCCAGGGCCATCGTGGGCAGACACGCCACCGGCGCGAGGGTCGCTGCGGTGCGCAGAAAACGGCGTCGACTGGGGCAGTGGCTCATGCTCATTTCCGTCGTTTCGGCGGCAAGGAGCCAAATTCTCTCAGGCCGGGCGGAGCGAGACAATGTCCCAGTCGGTCTTTTTGTTGGCATATCGCCTCAGCCGGGAATCCGCGATAGGCGTGCAAGCCATTGATTGAATGAGCTTTAATGGTAAATCCCGGCTGGGATCGGCTGCAAATAGGCCAGCAGCAGTCATCGAACGCGCATTGGCATGATGCGTCAATCCAGGGGCATTTCGAAGCTCGGCGAGAACGCGATCGGGATGACATACCTGCTATTGACCTGTGTGTAGCGATCGTCCAGTGGAGCAGCTTCCTCGGCGGCGCCCGGATTCCACACCACCTCGATCCGGCGCAGGCCCGGCTCGAGCCCGGTAAGGGGCACAAGACCGATCAGCCCTCGCATTCTCAGGTCTGCGCGCTCGGCAGGTTCAAAATCCGCCATCGAGACCGGCCTGCCATCAATAGCCACTGTCCATAACTGGCGTAAGCAGGCGACCGTGTCTGGTGCTTCCTCAGCGCTGCCGCAGAGGTGATCGAGCACAAGATTGTCGCGCAGCGGCTGATACGGCAGGAACAAGCGAACGAAGCTGCCGCTCTGATTGAAGCTGTCGACCCGTGGCCAGCCGCGCAAGCGATCGAGCGGACTGGGCATATCCTCGTAGTAAGTGCTCCGGAGTCCTTCCTGGACCTGAGCTGTGTCGAGATATGTGAACTCTCCGGAGAGCGTGAAGTTCTGCCAGGCGGCGGCACGTGCATTGCCGACGACTACGATAACGATAATGCTGAGGGTTAGCGCTGCGAAGAATGCTAGCGGGCGTGTATTGCTCTGCAGAGTCAGCTGTACCGGCAGTACGAGGCGTTGAGGGAAGGCGAGCCCGGCGACACGCCTCAGGAGCCGCACTAAACCCGCGTAGATGCGGCTGTCGCGAAGGCGAGGCACCCGCGACGCGAGTTGCGCATCCAGCAAGTACACAAGTATCGGCACGCCGATGAACACCAGCAGGAGCAGTGCCGTGCCGATTCCGATACCGGCGTTGGTGAGGCCAAAACGGGCGCCGATTACACCGGACGCGACCAGGATGACAAGCAAAATTGTGCCGAACCAGAGCACGCTCAGCGTCAGCATGCTGATCACCGCGAATAGCGACGACGCCAGCCGATCCGTATTCTGGATGACGGTATCGAGATCGGGCAGCGAGTCCCGATAGTACTGTCTGCTCAGCGGTCCAAGAGTGGGCGTCTTGCTCCAGTTGATCCCGTCAGGGAATACCGTACGCAGACCGATAAGTCCGACCCAGTACGCGCGCGCCATCAAGTGCACGACGAAACACGCGGCCAATCCATAGCTGGTGCCAGCCAGTAGCGTGATGCCGACAATGCTGGCAATGACCAGACTCGTCGACAGATGCATGTAGATGTCGGCAATCTTGTCGAACAGCCATCCGGGGATTGAGAACAGCGCAAAGATCGTCAGGCTCGAGATGATCAGCTCGAGTTCGTCAGTGCGATCGCGCAGCCGATTCATTGCCTCGGATTCAGTGCTACGATGCGTTTCGGGTTCCTTGAGCTCCAACAGGGCCTACTGCCTCCGCGAATGCATTAACCAGCGAAAAAGGTATCAGGTTTGTTTTTTCTCTTGCATCAGCTTGCGAAAAAATAAACCTGACACCTTTTCGTAACTATCTCAAGCTGCCCTGCACTAAGCACAGAGTCCAGTGTGGCGGTATTCAGGTTTGAGGTGCGCCAGGTCATCGATTTCCACAAGTCTGCGCCGAGCGACTCAACCGATTGCCCCGAAGTCGAGAGTCTTTACAAGGCCCAAGCAGTCTCTGGGTCGCTTGTGTGTAGCTGCATACGTCTCGATGTCATGGACGAGTAATTCGCGGTTCGTGGTGAACTCGTCCTGAAGCCTTTGCAGAATTACAGACTCTGCAATCAAGTCTTTCCGATAATCCCATCAGGCGTCAATCGCGGACGCCAACAGAATGCCCGCGACGATCGTCGCGGCCTCAACTGAGAGGCGCTTCCATTGAATCTTCTCCATATTGCTCATCTGGGCATTTACAGTCCCACTCGGGACCGATTTGGCTCACAAGCTGCCGAACGTTCTATCGTACGGATCGCAACGAGGGCCGCCGGCGGATTCCGGCACAGCCCCCAATTTCTCACGGGCCGCGCGCCTATTCGACCGCGAGCACCAGCGCTTCGCCATAGGTGAGTTCCACGCGGTCGCCCGGCTTCAGACCCGCGACAAACCGTTTACCATTCTCCCGCTGGGCCTGGATGCGCTGACTGTTGCCGTCCGGGTAGGTGACCATCACCGTGTGTGTGTCGCGATCGACGCTGATCACGACTACTGTCAGCGTCACGCCAGCGCCGATCGCCGCGCCAGGCTTTGCGCCCGGTTCGGCGCGGGCTGCGGCCATCGCGGCGGCTGGTTCTGCAGCGGTTTCGCTCGGGTCGAGGCGTCGGGCGGATAGCGATACGGTGTACCGCGCGTTCAAGGTATCGCCCAACTTGATCTGGTCGAAATTAGCAACCTCGGGGCCGGCGACAACGGACACCTCGGTCCCATCGGAGCGCCGGAGCACGAGTTCCCGAGTGTCCTTGTCCACGGCGACGACGGTCGCCTGGATCGCGAGCTCATTGCTGATCTGCGCCTTGTCTGGCGCCGAGCGGGTGGATGAACACCCGACGATCAGGATGGCGGCGAGAAGGGTAGTCGTTACCCACAAAAAGTTCTTCCGTTGCATGGTAGGCACTCCGGTGTGTATGGCGGATTCAGGTGACCGTGTTCGGGAATTCATGATACCGACGATCGAGGACAGTTATCCCATGTGTTCGGATCCCGCGACGGATCGGCCGGGCAGGTCAAAAGGCAAAACTGTCCCCGGACCCCGGCCGCGGTAACATCAGCCCCCACGCGGCAGGAGAAGAACAACAAGGCTCCGGCGAAAGCTGGTCCGGGCTCAGGCCAGGGACGGGACGATCGGCGCGCGGCGGCAGCCGGGTTTGGTCAATAGAACCTGGACGTCACCGATCGCGCGCTCGAGGAAACCGCCCTCGCAGTAGCTCAGATAGTACTCCCACATGCGGATAAACTCTTCCGGATAGCCTTGAGCGCTGACCTCGTTGATGCGCGCAAAGAATCGCTCGCGCCAGTGACGCAGCGTGGTCGCGTAGTGGGGTCCGATGTCTTCGAGATGGAAGACCTTCATGTCCGTGGACCGCATCAGGCTGTCACTGATCGCCGCGACCGAGGGGATAAAGCTGCCCGGAAAGATATAGCGTTTGATGAAATCGATCGTCTTCAAAGCCTTCGCGTAGCGCTGGTCCTGGATCGTGATGGCCTGCAGCAGCATGGCGCCATCGCCCTTCAGCAGCGAACTGCACTTATCGAAGTAGGTGTCCAGATAATGATGGCCGACGGCCTCGATCATCTCGATCGAGACCAGCTTGTCAAAGCTTCCGCTGAGATCCCGGTAGTCTTCCAGCAGCAGGTGGATGCGATTGCTGAGTCCGGCTTCTGCCACCCGCTGCGAGGCGAGTTCGAACTGCTCCCCGGAGATCGTGGTCGTGGTCACCTCGCAGCCGTAGTTGGCTGCCGCATGCAGCGCGAAGCCACCCCAGCCGGTCCCGATCTCGACCACATGGTCTGTCGGTTGCAGGTCCAGCTTGCGGCAGATGCGGTCCAGCTTCGCGACCGACGCCTCGTACAGCGTCGCGTCCGGCCGCTCGAAGACGGCGGACGAGTACATCATGGTCGGGTCCAGCCAGAGTCTGAAAAAATCGTTGCCCAGGTCGTAATGGGCAGCGATGTTGCGCCGGCTGCCGGTGCGGGTGTTGCGGTTGACCCAGTGAAAAGCCTTCTGCAGCGGGGCGGTCAGTCGTGCCAGCCCGCCTTCCATCCCTTCGAGCACATGACGATTGCGCAGCAGCAGCTGGATCAGCCCGGTCAGGTCGTCACAGCTCCAGTGGCCTTGCATGTAGGATTCGCCGGCGCCCAGCGATCCGCCGAAGGCGATTTCTCCATAACAGCGACGGTCGTGGATGGTCATATGCAGCGTGACACCGGCGTCCTCGGCAGATTCACCAAAGGCAAGCGTTTCGTGCTCGTCGGTGAGCAAAAGGCGGCCCTTCTCAAGCTGCTCGAGGCGTTGCAAAACGAGCCGACGGCCAAGCCCATCGAGCGAGGAGGGCTTGGGCGTACCGGCCAGGACTTTTGGTGAGGAGATGGCAATGGACTTCATTTCGGGTTCGCCGCAGCCGGCGCCTCCTTCGCGGGGTGGGTGAGAAAGGGGACGCGCTTGAGCCAAAGCCGCAGCGCCTGCCAGTGGATGGCCAGGAACACCCTGGCGGTCATTAGCGGATAGCTGAGCAGGACCCGGGCCAGGCTCGCTCGGGAGATTTCGGTGCGGGTCAGCGCCAGGGTCGCGTCGAAAAGCTTGTCGCTGCCCTGGAGGTTCTGCATATGGACCGAGAGGGCATCGAGGGGGTCCGAGAAACGCCAGTCGTAGTCGATATCCATGGGCATAAACGGCGAGACGTGCATTTCCTTACGCAAATCGAAACGGCGCATGCCGGCATCGCCCACGTTGACGCCGTCGTCCAGCACATAGCAATGTTGTTCGCCCCATGGCGTATTGTTGACCTCGGCGACGATGGTCTCGACCTGCTCATCGGCCGCGTCGAAGCAGTAGTAGAAGCTGACCGGGTTGAAGCAATAGCCGAAATAGCGCAGATGCGTCAGCAGCCGGATCGGCCCCGTGGGGCGGCGCCCGGTGCGCTCGGCGACCAGATCCCGGACCGCGTCCGCCAGCGGCTGTTGCGGATCGCCGAGATGGTCCTCCCGTTTTAGCCAGGCCAGCGCGCGGCGACTCACTGACCAGAGCCAGCGCCGCCGGAATAGCCGCGGCGCCTCATCGAGGTCGACATACATCATGAACAGGCGGTAATCGAAGGCGTGCTCCACCGGGGTGAAGCGCCGATGCCTAACCCGCCCTTCGTAGATGCAGCTGTTGGTCTTGGTTGCGCTCATTAAAATGTTCCAGTGCAGCCAGCGCGCTGACGACACCATCCTCGTGGAAACCGAAGCGCCAGTAAGCGCCGCAGAAATAGGTGCGGTTGATGCCGTTCACTTCGCCGTGCCGCTGTTGGGCCGCGACCGCCTCGCTGTTGAGGATCGGGTGATCGTAATCGAAACGTTCAATCACCGTGGAGGGGTCGATGGCCTCGCTGTTGTTCAGCGTCACGCAGAACTGGCAAGGGGCATCCAGGCTCTGCAGGATGTTCATGTTGTAGGTCAGCGCCACGCGATCCTGCTGCCGGCTCAGAAGATGATAGTTCCACGCCGCCCAGGCCAGTCTGCGCTTCGGCATCAGGGTTTTGTCGGTGTGCAAAACGGCCTCGTTCTTCTGATACGGGATCGCGCCGAGCACTTCCCGCTCCAGCGGCGAGGCGTCGGCCAGCAGTGCCAGGGCCTGATCGCTGTGACAGGCCAGAAAGACCTGATCGAAACGCTCCGGTTCGCAATCCCTGGCCTTGATCTGGACGCCGCCCGCATCGCGGCGGATCCACTGCACCGGACAGCGCAGCCGTATCCGATCGCGGTGTCCGGCGATTAACGGCTGCAGATATTCCCGGGAACCCCCGCGGATGACCCGCCACGTCGGCCGGTTGCGGATATTCAGCATGCCGTGGTTGTGGAAGAAACGGACAAAAAACGCCGCCGGCATCTCGGTCAACCCGTCCGGTTTGGCGGACCAGATCGCCGCGCCCATGGGCACGATGTAATGCTCGATAAACCGGCGCGTATAGCCACCGTCGGCCAGATACTGACCCAGGGTCACACCATTGTCGGGATCGTCCAGCAGCGCCGGCGCTTCACGATTGAAACGCAGGATATCGGCGATCATCCGGTAAAAGGACGGCCGCAACAGGTTGCTGCGTTGGGCGAATAACGCGTTGCGGGAAGTACCGTTGTATTCCAGCCCGGTCTTTTCACAGCTCACGCTAAAGCTCATGGAGCTGGGCTGGGACGCGACGCCCAGTTCATCCATCAGATGGATAAATTCCGGGTAGGTCCAGTCGTTAAAGACGATAAACCCGGTGTCCACCGCGTACTGACGGCCGCCATATTCCACGTCGACAGTATTGGTGTGGCCGCCGACATAATCCGCAGCTTCGAATACCGTGATCTCGTGGTCCCGGGCCAGATGATAAGCGGCCACATTGCCGGCGATTCCGGTGCCGATTACTGCGATCCTCATGCCTGTGCCTCCGCGGGCGTGATGTCGCCGGCGATCAGCCGCGCGCTCCTGATCCGCGCTGGAACCGGGCGCACATCCCAGATCAGTCCCAGCGCCTTCAACAGACGAAGGAAATACCAGGTCAGATCGATCTCCCACCAGAAGAAGCCCTGACGCGCCGAACCGGGATAGTGGTGATGATTGTTGTGCCAGCCCTCGCCAAAGGTCAGCAGCGCGAGCCAGATGTTGTTGCGGCTGTCGTCACGGGTCGCGTAGCGGCGTCGCCCAAAGGTGTGAGCCAGCGAGTTGACGGTGAAGGTCGCGTGGTATAGCACCACTGTCGAGATGACAAAGCCCCATACGAGCATCTGCCAGCCGTTGGTGCCGAGCCCCGGCGCGAAGCGCTCGAGCAAAACGCCGCTGACAAACAGACTGACCGCGAGCAGGGCCGGCACCAGCATGGCGTAACGATCTAGAAAGCGCAGCTCGGGGTAGCGTGCGAAGTCACGTATGAGTTCATGCCGGGTACCGTGGTTCTTGCGGTTCATAAACCACGCCACGTGGGCATACCAGAAGCCCCGGTGCCGCGGCGAATGCGCATCGGTTTCCTTGTCCGCATGCGCATGGTGATGCCGGTGGTGGGCGGCCCACCAAAGCGGACCCCGTTGCACGGCAGAGGCGCCCATTACGGCGAAGATCAGCTGCATTGGCCGCGAGGTCTTGAAGGTCTTGTGCGAGAAGTAGCGATGATAGAAGCCGGTGATAGCCAGCATCCGCAGCGCGTAGAGCCCCACCGCGACCGCCACCGCGACGGGACTCCAGCCGACCCATATCACTGCCAGACAGGCCACATGCATCAACAGGAACGGCAACACGCGCAGCCAGTCGATGCGCTCGGCTTGTTCTTCCGGTACCGCGCCATAGTCGATCTCGCTGTCCAGCCAGCGCCGGCCGGCCGCGAGGAGGGCGCGCCCACCGGTTGCCTTGTTTGTAGAGTCGCCCGCAGTGCTCATGATTCGTCTTGCCACCGCTGAGGGACTTTGCGCAGCAGCGAGATGTCGTAGCCGATCTCCTCGATAAACTCGACCAGCGCCGCATAGTCTGTGTCGGGGATCTGCGCATCGCGGGCCATGATCCACACGTAGTCCCGCTTGTTGCGCGCGATAATGGTCACGCCGTAGTCGTCATCCAGATAGGCGATGCGGTAGTCAGCCTTGATCGGCCAGATAAACTGCATGCCCCAGATCGCGTTGGACGGATCGTCGCGGACAAAGCCGGTCGGATTATATTCCTTTAACGGGCCGTCGAACCCCCCCTTGCGGAAGGTGAAAGTCGTGTTGATGGTGCGCTCGTCCTCACGCTGGTAGGTCTCCACCGCGTTGTAGGACTCCTTCTCGATCGACGTGGGGATCGCGGCGATCACGTACCAGTCACCCATGAAGCGGTCCAGATCCACGTGCTCCACCGGCTCCACCGGCGGCAGGTTGCTACCGGTGCAAGCGCCGAGAGACGCGGCGGAGACGGCGGTCAGGATGATGCGGCGCATAAGCGATGTCCTCGAAGCGTCGATAGTGCTCACCGCAACTCGTAACGGAGCATGCGTCCGCCCTTGGTTTCGGATTCCAGCGCCAGCCACTGGCGGTCAGGGGTGTACCAGAGCTGCATATCCAGCTTGCCGGCGTCCAGCGCATAGCGGACTGCATCAACGCGCTGACCGCGGACCTCGATCTGCTCTTCGCTGATCGGCTGGATCGACACCGGCACATATTCGCCGGTCTGAGAGTTGAGCAGGCGCTTCTGATCCAGGAATTCCGGATTCCAGTAAGCGAAAGTCATAATGCACTCGCCCAGCACCGTCTGTTCTTTGTCGGTGGCGATCACGAAGCCATCGTCGACCTGTTCGCCCTGTACGGCAAGAGAATCGCCGTTGACGTCGGTGCGCGCGTCGATACGCTGCAGACATTTGGCGTCCCAGATTTCCTCGTTGACGTGGCGATAGCTGTAGGCATCGAAAAACAGGAAACGGACCTTGAATTCGGCTTCGCTCTTGAGACGGTACCGGTCCTCTTCTTCGATCAGTTCAAAACTGTGAAAGCCGATTTCCTTGCCATCGAGCAGCACCCGGAATTGCCATTCCCGCTGCTCATCGCCCGGCGTCAGCGGAGCGGCCAGCGACACCACCGCGACCAGGCTACCGATCAGCGTCGCGGCCAGGGCCCTTAGCCCTCGTCCGGCGCCGTTGGGACCATTCATCGCGGCGATCACTGGGTCACCTCACGCGCCGTGTGCTTTGTGTCCGCCGTCAAACGCCGCGGCGGACCCGGGAAAAACGCATTGGTGCGCGCCACATAGTCCGCATAGGCCGGGCGCCGCTCGGAGATGTCTTTTTCCAGCAAGGTCACGCCGGAGACCTTGAGCAGCAGCACGCTCATCAGCAGCGGCGAGAAGATGGTCCACCAGCCGCCGGCTGAGGCAGCGATCAGATACAGCCCCCACCACACGCAGAAATCGCCAAAGTAGTTAGGGTGACGGGTGTAGCGCCACAGGCCCTGGTCGAGGACCTTGCCCTTGTTTTCGACGCTGGCCTTGAACCGCGCCAGCTGCAGATCGGACACGCTCTCGAAGCCGATGCCAACCAGCACCAGCGCTGCGCCCAGGTAGTCCAGGACGCCGATCGGCCAGGGGCCGGTCGCAGCCGGGTATAGCGGGAACGCGATGATCCAGGCCAGCACGGCCTGCAGCGAGAAGATAATGAGCAGACTCTTGAGCGCAAAGCCCGAGCCGTGTTTGTCGCGCATGGCCGCGTAGCGCCGGTCCTCCGGCTCGCCCCAGTTGCGCCAGGTCAGATAGGCAGCGAGGCGGAGGGACCAGAGGCCCACCAGCACCAGTACCAGCTCGGCCCGGGTTCCGGACTCCGACGACAGCTGAATAAAAACGATGGTGGCGGCGAGGAAGAACAACGACCAGACGCTGTCGACGATACTGACGTCACGCAGCACCAGGCTGAGCAGCCAGGTCGCGCCGGCCATCAGCAGCATCACCCCCAGCGCTGAGAAAAGGACGGTTAACTCGGTCATCATCATCCCCTCACGCGCGTGCGGTGGCGGCTGCCGTAGCCGGGACCGGCGTCAAACCATCAAAGCGACGCGCCAGCGCAGCGAGCAGCGGCATGATCGCG
>JBATKC010000430.1:0-19258 GCA_049669065.1 Gammaproteobacteria bacterium | reverse complement strand
GGACCATCCTGCGTTCCGCGCGCTGCAAGGAGTTCATGACCCCCGAGGGTCGCGACAAGGCCGCCGACAATCTGCGCAAGCTCGGCGTCGACGTGCTGTTTGTCATCGGCGGCGATGGTTCGCTGCGAGGCGCCGCCGCTCTGAAGGATCACTGGGATGGCCAGCTTATCGGTCTGCCGGGAACTATCGATAACGACCTGGCAGGGACCGACTACACCATCGGTTATTTCACCGCGCTGGACACTGCCCTGCAGGCCATCGACAAAGTCCGTGATACGGCGGACGCATTCGAGCGTATCTTCCTGGTGGAAGTCATGGGGCGGATGGCGGGATTTATCGCGCTCGGTGTGGGTATCGGTTGTGGCGCCGAAGAGGTCCTGTTGCCGGAGCGGGAAGTGGATCTGCGCGAGCTGATCGGCGGGATCCAGGACTCCCGCGACATGGGCAAGACCAGCTGTCTGATCGTGGTAGCCGAGGGCGTGGTCCACAAGGGGGTGCGTTCGATCGACGGTCGCATCACCATCCACGACTCGAGCATGCTGGCCAAAGAGATACAAAAGGAGACGGGTCTGGACAGCCGGGCGGTGATCCTCGGTCACATCCAGCGGGGCGGCAATCCGGCCGCGCTGGACCGGATCCTTGCCGCGACGCTGGGCGTCTATGCGGTGGAGGTTGCCCTCGAGGGGGCGTCAGGGGTGATGGTGGGAGTCCAATCCCAGGCACGTTGCACTGTGCCCTTCGAGGAGACCTGGAGCAAACACTCGGCGCTGGACGAGTACCAGCTGAAGATCCAGCGGGTCCTGGCCTAGGTCACGGCCGCGGACGCGGCCACGATGTCAGTTCGGAGCTGATCCTTCCAGCGCCGCCTTGACCCGGCGCAGCAGCACCCGGTCGATAAACGGCTTTTCGATAAAGTCCACGGCACCGGCCCGGATCGCATCCACCGCGGTGGGGATATCACTGTCTTCGCTCAGCAGGATCGTCGGCGCTCGCACGCCACGTTCGCGCAACCGCCGCAGCAACTCGATACCGCTCATGCCGGGCAGCGTCAGCTCACTGACCAGCATGGACATCTCGACCTGATCCAGCGCCGACAGCAGATCTTCCGCGTTGTTGTAGGTTCTGACGTCGATACCCAGACCGCCGAACAACACAGCCAGCGATGTGCGCGCGTCGGCGTCATCCTCGACCACGCACAAAGACATGCCAGCTGGGGCGATTTCGCCCGATACCTGAACCATGTGATGCCCCGGAACCCATTCTTGAGGCGGAGACTCGCGCGCTCCGCCCTTTTCCGCGAGTATTCACCGGGATCTGTGGCAAGGGAATACGAAATTGTACCTAAGACCCGGGGTCCGCCCGGGCGTCAGGACAGGGTCAGATACTGGCTTCCGAGATCAGCACCATGCGCACGAGCTGCGCCAGCGAAGCCGCCTGCATCTTTTCCATGACCCGGGCGCGATGGATCTCTACCGTGCGCTGGCTGACGCCGAGATCGCTGGCGATGACCTTGTTGGCCTTGCCCTTGACCACCTGGGACATGACCTCTCGCTCCCGAGCCGTGAGGCTCGCGGTCCGGCGACAGATCTCCAGCCGCTCTGTTTCCTCGGCGAATCGCTGCTCGCTGGACGCCAGCGCCTGCTTTACCTTTGACAGCAGCTCCAGGTCGTCGAACGGTTTTTGGATAAAGTCGACCGCGCCATGGCGGACCGCCTCGACGGCCATCGGGATATCGCCATGGGCGCTGATAAACACAATGGGCAACGTATGATTGCGCTTGTTCAGCTCTTTTTGCAGCTCCAGACCGCTCATCCCCGGCATCCTCACGTCCAGCAGCAGACAGCCGGGCTGGTCCTGATCATAGCCTTCGAGAAAGGCCCTGGCGGAGTCGAACTCGCGTGTATGCAGACCGGCAGAGCGCATCAAAAGCGAGACCGAGTCGCGCACGGCGTCGTCGTCATCGACCAGGAAAACCGTGTTCGGTTGCGCACTCATCGCTCGGACTCGGGTAGCGTCGGGAGCGTCATCGTAAAGATAGTGCCGCCGGCAGGATTGGCAGTAAAGCTGAGCGAACCCCCGTGGGCCTCGACGATGGAACGGCTCAGCGACAGACCCATGCCCATGCCGTCCTTTTTGGTGGTAAAGAACGGCTTGAATAATTCTTCCTGATCATCGGTTGAGATGCCTGTTCCGGCATCGGCGACAGAGATAGACACTTCGTCGTCCGCGTCTGCGCGGACAGTTACCTGAATCCCCCGATTGCGGTTTTCACTATCTTGCATCGCGTCGACCGCGTTGCGGATCAGATTTAGCAACACCTGTTGGAGCTGGATCGGGTCGGCCTGCACTCGCGGCAGCGTCTCAGGGATACGGGGATGCAGCGGGATGCCGTGAGCTCGTGCGTCCAGCTCCGCCAGCATGGAGACATCTTTGAGCACACGATGCAGATCGGTAGGCTGGCGGCTGATGCCGCGCCGCTTGACGAAATTACGCAGACCGAGGATGACCTGTCCGGCCCGGCGGGCCTGGTCGTGGACCTTGCCGAGGATTGGCGTGATCTCGCCCGGCTTCATGGTGCCGGCGTCCATCAAACGCTGACAGGCCTGGGCATAGCTGGAAATGGCCGTCAACGGCTGGTTTAGCTCGTGCGCGATGGCCGCCGCCATCTCACCCATGGTACCCAGCCGCGAAGCCTGGCCCAGGCGTTCACGGTGCTGACGAATTTCCAGTTCCGCCGCCATTTGTTCGGTGCGATCCACGATCTGCACGACGAACATCAACGGCCGATGCCGCAGATCGCGCACCAGCGAATAACGGACCACGCCGGCCATGGTCGAACCGTCGCTGCGCAGATAACGTTTTTCCTGGCGCATGTATTCGATGTCGCCGCGCAGCAAGGCCTGGCGCAGCGATTCCGCGGTGGAGCGGTCCTCCGGATGGGCGATCTCCGCCACCGGGCGGCCCAAAAGCGAAGGCTCGTCATAGCGCAGCATATCGCACAGCGCCTGATTGACGCTGGCTATATTGCCTTCGATATCCAGCGTCGCCATACCGATCGGCGCATGATGGAACGTGAGCCGGAGCTTCTCTTGCGCCTGTTTGAGCTGATTCTCCGTCAGGTGTTGCTCGGTTACGTCTTCGCCGGCGCAGAGCAGGCCGACAGCCTGTCCGTCCGCCTCCTCGAGATGCTGGTTTCGCCAGCGGATCAAGCGCCGCCCATTACCCGTATTGAGCCACAGTTGGTCGAGAGTCTTGTCAGCTGATTCACGCAGGCCAAGGGCATGGTTGAATCGTGACAGCGCATCCGCACGTTCCGCTTCCCCCAGGAACAGCTGGAAGAAATTGCGGCCGAGGATGTCGGCTTCAGCGCGGCCAAGGATCTCAATGCCCTGACGATTGACCAGCGTGATATTGCCGTCGCCATCGAGCGCGATGACCATGACTCCGACCAGGTCCAGATAGCTCTCTGCCCGGTCTCGCTCGCGGCGCAGATCTTCTTCGAAACGATACCGGTCACTGACATCCAGCACCGTACCGCTGATCCGCCAGTGGCCATCGGCGCCACCTGTGGCGAAACGCGCCTGAGTTTCGACATGCCGGTAACCGCCGTTGGATATCAGCACGCGATGCTCGATGCGCATCGGGCCACCCTGGCGCGCGGCGTGCAAGACCGCCCGATGCACTCGCCCGCGATCCTCGGCGTGCACCAGCTCGAGCAAGCTCTGCACCTTCAGCGGACCCTCCGCCGGATCGCGATCAAGGATCCGGAACACTTCGCTCGACCAATAAGGGGCGTCATCTTCCGGGTAGGCCAGATCGAAGCTGCCCAGATGTGCCAGCTCCTGAGCCATACGCAGATTGGTCTCGCTGCGGGCCAGGTCTGCAGCCGCCCGCTGGCGGCGGGTGATGTCCCGCACCACGATAATAAACGCACCCCTGTCACCGCCCCGGGTCTGCCCGACAGTCAATTCAACCGGCACAATGCTGCCGTCGCTGTGGCGTGCGGTGAATTCCCGTGCGGTGTCACTCGACCCGGCGCTGAGGGCGCTGAGGAGCGCTTGAGCATCGCGTGTCTCCGCCCCGCCATCATGGCCGGTGTCGATCAGGCGGACGCAGCTGTGGCCCACCATGTCGGACTCGGGATAACCGAACAGACGCTCGGCTGCCGCGTTGAAGACTTCGATTCGACCCCGTGCATCGGTGATCAGGATGCCGTCTGGTGACGCATCCAGCAGCGCCTCGAAACGCTCCTCGGCCTCCTGTGCCTGAACCAGGAGTTCGACTTCCGTCGCGTGTTTGTCTGAGGCGGGTTCCATCGTATCCCTGGCGCTCCTGTGGCTATAGCCCGATGCGGGTCCGCGCGGACACCAGCCAGAGCCCCGGTGCGCGCTGCTAAAGGATACCGCCCGCAGCGCTATCGACCCAAACAGCCGGCGCCGCGGACCGTTAACAAAGATTGATCATCTGGCCATCGAGGATAGCTGCCAGCCCGCGGAAGGCCGGCACGTCCTCGGTCACCAGGTAGGTAGGTATCGCAGACATATAATCGCTGTAACGCCCCTTCTGCTCGAACTTGCGGCGGAAATCCGAGGCCTCGAACGCATGCTGCAATTTCGGCGTGATGCCGCCGGCGATATAAACACCGCCCAGCGCACCGAGCGTCAGCGCCAGATTGCCGGCGGTGATGCCGAGAAACGAAAAGAAGTGGGCGAGCGCGGATTGCGCCACTTCATCGCCATCTTCGGCCAGCTGCGTCACCTGTTCCGGCGTCACCGCGTCTGCCGGTTGGCCAGAAAGACTGCGCAGAGCCAGATAGAGGTTGCACAGACCAAAGCCCGACACCAGCCTCTCGGCGGAGACATGCCCCTGTTGCTGACGGATCAGCGAGATGATCGTGGCTTCCTTATCATTGCTGGGAGCCAGCGTGACGTGACCGCCTTCGCCGGTAATCGCAGCCCAGCCGTCGGCCGCAGGCAGCAGACCGGACATGCCTAATCCGGTGCCTGGCCCGAGCACCGCCAGCGGCTGGTTCGGGCACGGTTTGCCGCCTCCGATCTGGTGTCTGCGATCTTCCGGCAGCCCGGGCAGGGCCATCGCCACGGCGGTGAAGTCATTGACGATCAGCAGGCGCTCGAGCTGCAGCGCCTGCTGCAGCGCCTGAGCAGAAAAACGCCAGCCGCGGTTGGTCAGCTCCACCTCGTCGCCCTGAACCGGCGCCGCGACCGCCATTGCGGCCGCCGCCGGACGCAACTCTCTCGGCAGATCGTCCATGTAGGCCTGCAGGACTTCGGTCAGGTTTTCGAAGCGTCGGTTCTTGAAGCGGCGGACCAGATGAGGTTCGTCGCCGGGGTCCTGGATTGCGCAGCGGGTATTGGTGCCACCGAGATCGACCAAGAGACGCATGGGTAGAGATCCTCAGACACGCAAGCGGGATAAAGGGGGATTCTGGCAGCCCGCGCGCGGAGGGTCGAGTCAGGCGGCGCGCCAGTCGCGGCCGAGGAAGTCATGGATGCTGGTCACCGGGAGCGGCGGGCTGACCAGATTGCCCTGGCCCAGATGGCAGCCGCGATCCGCCAGGAAGCGGAGTTGTTCATCGACTTCGAGACCTTCGGCCACCACCTTCAAACCCAGATCCTCGGCCAGCCGCAACGTGGCGTCGACCAGCGCGATGTCATCGGGATCGGCTGGCAGGCTCATGACCAGACTGCGATCGATCTTGATCAGGGACAGCGGCAGCTGGCGGATGCTCTGCAACGCCATCATCCCGGTACCGAAATCGTCCAGCGCCAGTTTTACCCCGGTGCGTGCAAGCACGCCCAGATTCTCACGCACGGCTCGCGGTTCGGTCAGCAGCGTCGCCTCATTGACCTCCAGGATCAGGCTCTCCGGATCCAGGCCCGCGTTGGTAAGGATGCGCTCAACCACGTCGACGATACGGCGATGACCGAGTTGGGCGGCCGAGAGGTTGACCGATATCGACAGCTCCGGACGGCTCAGCACGCGCTGCCAGTCGCGGATCTGGAGGCAGGCGTTGGCAAGCACCCACTCGCCGATCCCGTTCATCATCCCGGTAGCCTCCAGGATCGGCAAGAACTCCATCGGCCGCACCAGCCCGTGCTCCGGATGATTCCAGCGCAGCAGGACTTCCAGCGCTTCGATACGCCCGTTACCCAGATTCGCGATCGGTTGGAACTCGAGCTCGAAGTGCTCCTGTTCCACGGCCTCGCGCAGATCCCGTTCCAGCTCTGCTCGACGTGACATCTCCGCATGCACCGAGCGGGAGTAGAAATGATAGGTATTGCGGCCGCTTTCCTTGGCTCGGCGCATCGCCACCTCAGCGGTCTTTAACAGACTGCCCGCGTCATCTCCGCACTCGGGGAAGGTGGAGATGCCGATGCTGGCGGTAACCGGAATCTGGTGTTCGCGGATCGCGAAAGCAGGGCCCAGGATCTCGCGGATCTTGTCGGCGAGGCTGGCGGCGTGCTCGTTATGGCTCAGGTCCTCGAACAGGACGACGAATTCGTCGCCGCCCACCCGCGCCAGGAAGTCGCCCGCGCGCAATCCTTCGGCCAGCCGACGCGCCACTTCCTTGAGCAGCAGATCCCCGTTCTCGTGGCCGAAGCGATCATTGATCTGCTTGAGGCCGTCAAGATTCATCAGCAGCACTGCCATCCGTGCATGGCTTCGCTCGGCGCGGGCGATCGCCTTGTGC
Organism: Gammaproteobacteria bacterium; assembly: GCA_049669065.1. Classification (GTDB taxonomy): domain Bacteria; phylum Pseudomonadota; class Gammaproteobacteria; order Steroidobacterales; family XN24; genus CAMYOC01. The sequence goes on along the minus strand of JBATKC010000430.1, from coordinate 12,546 downwards.
AGGGTCTCGACGAAGAACGCCCGGTTGGGGATGTTGGTCTGCCCGTCATGCAGCGCCAGATGGGTCAGTTCCTGCTCGGCTTTCCTGCGTGCGGTGACGTCACGGAAAGAGACGACGCCGCCGTTGATCTGACCATTCGAGTCCTTCAGCGGCCGTGCATTGACGCTGAGAAACCGCCCGGCCGGCGCGTCGGCGTTGCGATGGAAGATCTCCAGGTCGCTGATGTTCTCGCCGCGCAGGGCGCGAGCCATGGGCCGCGCCGTGTCGCGGATCCGGGTCACGGTATCGGCTTCATACATGCCGAAGATATCTGTCGCCAGCGCGGATACAGAGCCCAGTCCCAACAGTTCCCGTGCGGCGGCATTGACCAGCAGCAGCTTCTCCTGACGATCGGCGACGATCACGCCCTCGGTCAGGTTTTTGAGTATCGAGTGCAGCATCGATTCTGACTCCAGCAGCTCGCGCAGAGTCGCCGCGCGGTCGACAGCGTAACGCAGGGCACGCCCGAGGCGGTCGGCGTCGAGCTCCGACCGCCACAGCACATCCTGGACGCCGGTGGCCAACAATTCCGCGGCTGTTTCTTCCTCTCCGTCAGCGGTCACAGCGACGATCGGCAGATCGCAATTCAGCTCCAGCAGACGGATGGCCGTCTGGGTCATGCTGGCGCCGCTGAGATCGCCGGCGAGAAGTACCGCACTCACGGCACTAGTGCCCAGCCGTTTTTTGAGCGCGTCCATATCGGGCGCTGTCTCCAGCTGGAACCGGTGCTCGCGGCCGGAGGCGAGGATCCGCGCCAGATCCTCAGCATCGCTCTGATTCTCCGTCACGAGAAGCACCTGATACTCTTGTCCGCGCATTGATCTGGGCATCCGGGCCTGGGTCGTTTGACATATTAGCCGGGTTCACCGCTGCAGGCACCCGTGGCGGGCATGCGGTGGCGAGATTTAAACCTCCGGGACAAAACAGGCATCTACAGGGATAAGGAAGCGATGATCGGTTCCGCTGCGCGAGGGTCAGATTTGCGATGCAGATGGCGGCCGTGGTCCCGATGACCGGGACCGACTCCGAGCCTGTCCCCGCGGTATCGGAAAAACTGCTCGTAAAACGGGCGAAGTCCGGCGACCTGGCGGCCTTCGAAGCGCTGTATCGGCTGCATGAACGGCGGGTCTATGCGCTCTGCCTGCGCATGGCCGGCAGCCGGGACCGGGCTGAAGACTGTATGCAGGAGGCGTTTGTGCAGGCCTGGCGGCGACTGGCGGATTTTGAGGGGCGCAGCGCGTTTGGTACCTGGCTGCACCGGATTGCGGTCAACCAGGTGCTGAGTTTTCATCGCAAGGAGGGCCGGCGCCCGGATTTTCTCGAGATCGTGGACGAACGGACCACGGCCGGAGAGGACCGGCCCGGGCCAAGAGACGCCGGCCTGGTGATGGACCTGGAGCAGGCGGTAGCAAGCCTGCCGGAGGGCGCGAGGCATGTGTTCGTGCTCAATGCGGTACACGGGTACAGCCACATCGAGACCGCAGAGATGCTCGGTGTGGCGGTTGGAACCTGCAAGGCGCAGCTGCATCGGGCGCGGCGTCTGTTAGCGGAGAGGCTGGAACGATGACTGGGATGGAGACACCGGACAACGGGACGGACAGGTGGCGGCGATCCGCTTCGGGTCTGCCGGCGGAGATCGCGCCCGAACGCGATCTCTGGCCGGATATCGCCGCCCGGATCGAAGCTGAACCGAGAGCGCGGTCAGCCCGCAGCTGGCCAGTGGCCGGCGCGCTGGCCGCTGCAGTGGCGCTGGTCGCGTTGTCCTCGCTGACGACGCTGTGGATCAGCGGTCGTGATGCGGGCCCGGAGATCAGCCAGGTCGTGCCGCCGCCAACCGGGTCTGCGGTGATGCCTTCGGCGGCGTTTGGCCCGGACCACGAACTGGGACCCAAATATCGGCGCGCGCGCAATGAACTGACCGTGGATCTGGAGTCGCGTATGCAGGCGCTGCCGCCGGCGACCCGCCAGACCGTGGAGCGCAACCTGGAGCAGATCCGCGCCGCGCTGGCCGAGATCAATGCGGCATTGGCCGAGGATCCGGGCAACACGTTGCTGCAACAGCTGTTGCTGGCCGCTTATCAGGATGAACTGATCGTGCTGACCGAAGTAAATCGAATGGCGAGAAGCCTGCCTACGAGGACCGAGATATGAGGACGATATTTGCAACGCTGGCGCTGATGACCCTGGCGCCGCTGGCCTGGGCCGGGACCGAGATCGATCAGAGTGCCGACGCCCACCCACGCGGCCAGGTCGAGATATCCAATGTCAGCGGTTCGGTGGAGGTGACCGGTTGGGACCGGGAGCAGGTCCAGGTTAGCGGCACGCTGGGCCGGGGATCCGAGGGTCTGATTTTTGAACCCGATGGCGAGCGGACTTTTATCAAGGTCGAGTTACCGCGCTCCGGTGACAACGTGGCCGGCTCGGATCTGAAGGTGATGGTGCCCAAGGGCAGCCGGGTTTCGGTGACAGCCGTATCCGCGGATGTCGATGTGCGCAACGTTTTGGGCGCTTTACGCATCCAGTCAGTGAGTGGTGATCTGGATCTGGAAGTGTTCGAGGAGGACGTGGAGGCCAAGACCGTCAGCGGCGATTTCCGTATCCGCGGCCATGACGAGCCGGCGCTGGTGACTGTCACCAGCGTCAGCGGAGATGGCGAAGTGACCGGCATCCGCGGAGAACTGGTGGCGCAGTCGGTCACCGGTACGATGGAGGTCGAAGGCAAGGCGATGAGCCGCTCCCGGCTGCGTACCACTAATGGCGATATCGATCTCAGATTTGGCTTCGCGCCCGGGGCGAGGCTGGATATGGAGGCTATCAACGGGGACCTCCGCCTCGATATACTGGGCGCCGTTAATGCTGAATTTGATATCGAGACGTTCAATGGCTCGATCGACAACTCTTTCGGGCCCGATCCGGTGCGTACCAGCAAGTACACGCCCGGCCGGGACCTGCGCTTCACCCAGGGAGAGGGCGACGCCCGCATCCGTATCAAGACGCTCAACGGCGGTATCACGCTGCGTAACGACTGAACCCGTCCGCGGGAGGGGCTGAGGTGCGCACCCTCCTCAGGGAACTCAGCCGGAGACGGGTATTCCGCGTCGCCGGTATCTACGGCATCGTCGCCTGGGTGATGGTCGAGGTGGCGGATGTGGTATTCCCGGCGCTGCAGCTGCCCGAGTGGACCGTCACCTTTGTCGTCGCGCTGTTGATGCTCGGCTTCCCGATCGCGATGGTGTTCGCCTGGGTGTTCGATATCGGGCCTCAGGGCATCGAGCGCACCGAGCCGCTGGCGCACCGCACCGGCGGCATCCCGGCATTTGAGCGCCTCGCCTACCTGCTGCTGCTGGCCGCGGCCATGGCCGGTCTGGGCTACTTGCTGCTGCCGGGCTATTGGCCGGGCCTGTTTTCTTCCACGCCGGAGGCCGCATCTCGCAGCTCCATTGCGGTGCTGCCGTTCTCAAACCTGAGCCAGGATGGGGCTGACGACTATTTCAGCGACGGCATGTCCGAGGAATTACTCAATCTTCTGGCCCGGGTGCCGGGGCTGCGCGTGGCGGCGAGGACGTCCTCCTTTGCCTACAAGGATCAGAACGTGGATATCCGCCAGGTGGCGCGCGAGCTGGGGGTCGAGACCGTGCTCGAGGGCAGCGTGCGGCGCGCCGGCGACCGGGTCCGCATCACCGCGCAGCTGATCGATGCCAAGACCGGCTATCATCTGTGGTCCAACACCTATGATCGGGAATTGGCGGACATCTTCGTCGTACAGGATGATATCTCCGCCGAAATTGTCAAAGCGCTCCAAGGCACGCTTTCCGGAGAGGAGACCGCCGAAGTTGTGGTCCGGGCTGCGCCGCCGACGGAGAACGTGGAGGCCTATCAGCTCTATCTCCAGGCGCGCCATCAGTGGAAGCGCCGTGGCGAGGGGCCGATCCGGCGCAGCATCGAGCTGCTGGATCAGGCTCTGGCGCTCGATCCGGAATTCGCCCGTGCCTATGCGGGACTCGCGGCCGCCTATGTGGTCTTGCCTGGCTATTCGGGTGAGGAGCTGGCCCCTTTGACCGAGAAGGCCGCCGACGCGGCGCGCCAGGCCCTCGGGCGGGATCCGAATCTGGCGGAAGCCCATTCGGTGCTGGCAGAAATTGACAGCACCAACGGCCGCTGGACCGACGCGGAGGCGGGATTTTTCTTCGCCACCTCTCTCGACCCCAATGATGCGACCAGCCGCCAGTGGTATTCACTGTTGCTGCGGCGGGTCGGCCGGCTCGATGACGCGCTGGTACAGGCCCGGGCGGCGCTGGAGCTGGATCCCACGTCGCCGGTGATCAACAGCAATATGGCGGAAATCTATTCGACGCTGGGTTATGACGAGAAGGTCCTGGCCTACCGGCAAACGGCGGTTGACCTGGGACTCGACGTCAGCCGCAGCGACGGCTCGGGCGAGCAGATAGTCGCCATGCGCAACGGCGACGGCGATGCCGTGGCCGAGTTTTTGAAGGCGAATCGAGTCGATGGGCGGCCGAGCGACGCCTTTATCGATGCGCTCGCCGCGGTCATCAACGACCCCGGCAGCTGGGCGGAACAAAAAAGCGCGTTGGAAGGCGAGGGGCTCCCGCCGGAAAACATGTTCAAGCTCTACGCGATTCTGGGTCGGTCCCGGGAGGCGCTGGATACTGCGTTGGCGTTGCCCGATGTGGACAGGCTCGATGTCAGCATGTTGTGGATGCCCGAAGCTGCTCGCATGCGGCGTCTGCCGGAGTTCGGCCGGCTGGTCGAATCGGTCGGCCTGCTGGACTACTGGAAACAATACGGCTGGCCAGATGACTGCAGACCGAGCGGGGATAGCGTCCAGTGTGGCTTCGCCTCTCTCGCGGACGGCCGCTAGATGGATCTGCGCTTCTCGCAAAAGAGCCACCCAAGTCTCATATAATGAGGACAGGTTGTCGGCTTTTCAGGCTGACCGAAATCCCCTGCGTGTCGTCTGACGTCATACGACGAGGAATTCCGTAATGAAATCGATGTTCAAGATCCTGGCGTGGCTGATCGGCCTGGTCCTCGTGCTTATCATCCTGGCGGCCGTGCTGCTGCCGCGGTTTTTCGACCCGAACGACTTCCGCGGTCAGATTGCCGATACCGTCCTTGAAAAGACCGGCCGCGAGTTGAACATTGAGGGGGATCTCAAGCTCTCGGTGATCCCGTGGCTGGGCGTCAGCATAGGTCGTACCAGTCTCAGCAATGATCCGGCCTATGGCGATGCGCCGATGCTGGCGGTGGAAGACGCCTCGGTCGGCGTCAAGCTGATGCCGCTGTTTAGCCGGCGGATAGAAGTCAGCGAAATTCGCCTGGACGGATTGCGGCTCAATCTGGTGCGTGATGCACGCGGCTCGAACTGGGACAGCCTGGTTGCGGCGGATGAGGAAGCGCCGCCCGTGGCCGAGGAGGAGGCCGGCCAGAGCTTCGATCTGCAACGGGTCGGGGGTATCCGTGTGCGTGATGCGCAGGTCTCGTTCGAGGACAAGGTCGAAGGCATGGGGTTGAAGGCCGAACTGGGCGAATTCAGTAGCGGCGCGATCGCCATCGACGGCACCACGCTGGATCTTGACGGTATCCGGGTCGAGGCGGCCGATCTCGCCTTCGAGAGCAAGGACACCGGCGCCGTTGCCACCAGGATTGAGAAGATGAGCACCGGCCGTATCTCCGGCACGCCCGAGGCACTGATCATCGGCGGCGCAGAGCTGGTCGCGGCCGAGCTGTCGATGAAGAGCGCGGATGGCGACTACGACATAGAGATCGGCAGCTTTACCAGCGGTGATATTGCGACCGATCCCAAGGCGCCACAGATCGGCGGTCTGCGTTTGGAAGACGCGACGTTTTCGGTAAAGCCCGCGGACGGTGAGCCGATGCGGGGCAGCATCCCGTCGTTCGAGATCGACAATCTGGCGGCCGGTCAGGAATCTCCGATCAAGGGCAAAATCAACGCAAAGCTGGGCGAGCCGGTGATGGATGTCGACATGGATCTCAGCGGCCGCGCACGGATGGATGGCGCCAAGATTGGTCTGGCAGGGCTGCTGATCAAGGCCACGCTGACCGGCGAAGAGCTGCCGGGCGGCAGTCAGGACGCGGAGCTGTCTGCCGAGAGTCTGCAAGTGGATCAGGAGGCCCAGACCCTGGTCCTCGAAGGCGCCAGAGCCTCTGTGGCGGGGATGAACGTATCGCTGCAGGCCAGAGGATCGAAGATCGTCGATGCGCCCGAAATCAGCGGCCGCATCGAGATCGCAGAGTTCTCACCCCGCAAGCTGCTCAAGACCCTGGCTATGGAGACGCCGGTCACCGCCGATCCGGAGGTATTGACCCGGGCCGCCTTGAGCGGAAACTTCGCGATGGCCGGCAACAAGTTCTCGCTGACCGATCTCAAGGCACGGCTGGATGACACCGCGCTGAGCGGCCAGGCATCGATGATCGATGGCACGCCCCAGGTCGCGCGCGCAACGCTGCAGGTCGATGCCATCGATCTGGATCGTTACTTGCCGCCGGCCACCGACGAGGAGGAGGCCGCGCCCGCCGATACCGCAGACGCGGAGATCAACAGCGCCGACCTGCGTGGCAAGGACGTGGATGCCAGCCTGGATATCGGCAAGGTCGAAATCTCGGGTCTGACGCTGAGCGGGATCAAGGCCAGAGCGGTGATCCGTGACGGCAAACTGACGCTCGATCCGTTGCAATCACAGTTGTATGACGGTGCGATCCAGGGGCGCATGGTGCTCGATGGGAGCAGCGACGTGCCCGTGCTCAGCCTGAGCCAGTCATTGAGCGGGGTGCAGGTCGCGCCGCTGCTGACCGATCTGGCCGAAGTGGATCGCCTGGTCGGGGTGGCCAACTTCAACATGGATCTCAAGGCGGCCGGCCAGACCTCGTCGCAGATGATCGCCGATCTCGACGGCACGATGAAGTTCGGTGTCGACGACGGCAAGATCCGCGGCATCAATATCACCCATGCGGTCCAGAGCGCGCTGGCACTGCTGGAGCGCAGGGCGCCGCCACCGAAGACATCCGAGGATACGCCGTTCGACTTTATGCGCGGTACGGCCACCATCACCAATGGCATCATGCGCAACGACGATCTGACCGGCGATCTGATCGCAATGAACATTACCGGCAAGGGCCAGATCAACCTGGTCGATGAGACCATCGATTACGACCTGCTGGCGTCGGTGCCGGAAGGCCAGAAGTCGGCGGATCTGGGTCTGGCACGCGCGGCCGGCAGATCGATACCGATCAGCATCACCGACAGCCTCAACGATCCATCGGTCAAGGTCGATGTGGGTGCGCTGGTCGGCGACAAGGTCAAATCGCTGATCCGGGATCAGCTCGGTCTTGGCGGCGACAAGGCGCCGGCGGGTGATCAGGCCGCTCCGGCGGAGGGTGAGGCCGCGCCCGAGGAAGAACCCCGGAGCACCGAGGACAAGATCAAGGAAGAAGCCGACAAGCTCAAGAAGAAGCTGTTCGGCGGATGAGACGGTCGCTGGCGGCGCTGCTGCTGGCTCTGTGGCTGAGTAGCGCCGGGGCGGCGGAGTTTCTCGAGCTGGAATTCACCCGCGAAGGGGGTGGCCGCTATCGTCTGGTCTCGGAGATCCGCATCGACGCCCCGGCAGAAGGTGTCTACGAGGTGCTGGAGGACTATCCGGGGCTTCCGCGGCTCTCCAGCATATTCGAAGAGGGCCGCGTGCTGGAACCGATCCAGGACGGGCGCGGGCTGGTCTATCTGAAGGTGAAGGGCTGCGTGCTGTTCTTCTGCCGCGAGGTCGAGATGGTGGAACGGCTCGAGGTCGATCCGCCGCGCGAGATGATCGTGGTCATCGATCCCGCCCGTAGCGATCTGGATTTCGGCCGCGCGATCTGGACCGTGATCCCCGAGGGCGACGGTTGCCGGGTGCAATACGAGCTGGAGATGGAGCCGGATTTCTGGATCCCGCCGGTGATCGGCCCGGCGGTTATCGAGGCGGTGCTGCACCGGCGCGGCCTGCGGGCTGCGCGGCGTCTCGAGGCGCTGGCGTCCGGACGGGAAGTGCCGGCCGAGATCGCGGTCAACGGGACGTGATCCGCGTCCGCGCAGGGTCGACGCTGTTCACGCCGGCGTCTTTGGTTGTCTTCTGCGTGTTGATGTCCGCGGCCAACGGCGCCGATATTCTGCAGGCCGACGTGCGTCACGAAGGCGATCGCTATTTTCTGTCGCTTCAGGCCTACCTCGACGCGCCGCCCGAGGCCGTGTTCGCCGTGATCACGGATTACGATCGTCTCAGTGAACTCCATCGGCGGGTGCGTGAGAGCCGGCTCGAGCGTCGGATCGACGACGGCACGGTCGAGGTCTATACGCGGTTTTGGGGATGTCTGGCGGGCATATTCTGCAAGGGGATGGAGCAGGTCGAGCTCATCAAGGAGACACCGCCCTACGAACTCCACGCCACGGTGATCGGCGAGAAGAGCGATCTCAAATCCGGGAGCGTCAACTGGCGGCTAGAGGAAGAAGGCAGGGGTACCCGCTTGAGTTATGACAGCGAGATGGATCCGGACTGTTGGGTGCCGCCGGTGATCGGCGACGGTCTGCTGAAGACCTCCATCAGCCGCACCACCAGGGAGATGATCCAGCAGGTGGAGGAGCGGGCCAGAGCGCTGGCTGCCGGCGCGGGCGGATCGGGGATGGATCAGCCGTGAGCGGAGACGACTTCCGCCGCCGGTTGCTGGATTGGTACGACCATCATGGCCGTCACGACCTGCCCTGGCAGACAGACCGCAGCCCATACCGCGTGTGGATTTCGGAGATCATGCTCCAGCAGACCCAGGTGAGCACGGTCATCCCCTACTTTGAGCGTTTTACCGGCCGGTTCCCCGATGTTGCGGATTTGGCTGACGCGCCCACGGACGAGGTCCTGCATCTCTGGTCCGGTCTCGGCTACTACGCGCGGGCCCGGAATCTGCATCGCGCCGCATCGCTGGTGGTGGAGCAGCATGATGGGCACCTGCCCAGTTCGTTCGACGCCTTACTGTCGCTACCCGGTATCGGGCAGTCTACTGCGGGCGCGATCCTCGCTCTGTCGGCGGATCAGCGGCATCCGATCCTCGACGGCAACGTCAAGCGAGTCCTGTGTCGGTACTCTGCCCTCAGCGGCTGGCCGGGGCGGCGAGACATCGAGAAACGCCTGTGGGCGATGGCGGAGGAATTGACACCCGCGGAGCGGGTGGCCGATTACACCCAGGCGATGATGGATCTCGGCGCCACCCTGTGCCGGCGTGGCCAGCCTGATTGTCAGCGTTGTCCGTTGCGGGCGGATTGCCGCGCCAGGGCCGAGGGCATCCAGACGAAACTGCCGACGCCGCGCCCAAAGAAGACCCGGCCCCGCCGGCAGACGCAGATGATGCTGGTGGTCGATGATGATGGGCGGGTGCTGCTGCGCCGGCGCGATGCCGACGGATTGTGGGGCGGATTGTGGAGCCTGCCCGAACTGGAGTCCGGTGCCGACGCTGCCGCCTGGTATCGGCAACACTTCGGTAAGGGCCCTGGGGCGATCAGTACGCTCCCGGTCGTGAGGCACGGTTTTACCCACTTCGAGCTGGAGATCCAGCCGGTCATGCTCCGCGTCGGCGACGGCTCGGCCAGCGGCGTCATGGATGGCGACGGCTGGCTCTGGTATAACCGGCGCTCCCCGTCCCGGGTGGGACTCGCCGCCGTGGTCGAACGGCTGCTAGAGCAAACAGAAACGATCGGCGCAACAGTTGGAGATGCTGATGAGCAGGATGGTCAATTGCGTACTGCTGAAAGTCGAGGCTGAAGGCATGGACTATGCGCCCTATCCGGGAGAGCTCGGTCAGCGCATCTACGACAACGTGTCCCGCCAGGCCTGGCAGCAATGGCTGGGACATCAGACGATGCTGATCAACGAGTATCGCCTGACCCCGATCGAGCCCGAGGCACGCAAGTTCCTCGAGGGCGAGATGGAGAAGTTCTTTTTCGGTGAGGGGGCTGTCCAACCCGAGGGCTATATCCCCGAGGAATAGTCAGTCGCGGGCAAGACACTGCACGCTGAACAAGGACTCGGCGTCGGTCCACACTTGTTCTACCCGCCAGCCTGCGCGGGCGGCCAGCTCAGCGAACTCGCGCAGCTCGTATTTGTGGGAGTACTCGGTGAGGAGGGTCTCGCCGGCCGCAAACTCAACGACTGTTCCATTGACCGAGATGCGTTGTGAACGGTCGCTGATCAACCGCATCTCGATCCGCCCCGCCTCGGCGTTCCAGTCGGCCCGATGGCTAAACGTGTCCACATCGAAGTCTGCGTTCAGTTCCCGGTTGATCCGCTTGAGCAGGTTCAGATTAAACCTGGCGGTCACGCCCGCGGCGTCGTTATAGGCGGCCTCGACCGTGCTGCGGTCCTTGCGCAGATCGACACCGATCAACAACGCGCCACCGGATCCGGCTTCCGTGTGCATCACTTTCAGCAGCTGCTCGGCTTCCGCCATGGCGAAGTTACCGATGGTCGAGCCGGGAAAGAAGACCACATTCCGGGCCTGATGGGCGCTGGGTTCCGGTAGCTCGAATGGCGCAGTGAAATCCGCACACACCGGCAGCACCTCGATGGCGGGGAACTCGGCCGCGAGCTCGTTAGCCGATGCCATCAGATGGTCCCGGGAGATCTCCACCGGCACGTAGGCCACGGGGCGATCGAGTCCTCGCAACAATTGCCGGGTCTTGAGACCGGATCCGGAACCGAATTCGATCACGCAGGCGCGCGGGCCGAGCCGCGCGGCGATCTCCGGCATAAACGCGTCCATGATCTCCAGCTCGGCGCGGGTCGGATAATACTCCGGCAGTTCGGTGATCAGATCGAACAGCCGCGAGCCCTCGGCGTCATAGAAATACATCGGCGACATCCACTTGGGGCTGGCGCTCAGACCGGTCAGCACATCCCGGGCGAAATTCGCGGCAGGCGGATGGAGATCGAGCAGCCGCACCGGGGCGGCTCTCACGGTGACTTGCGGCATCAGACGTCCCTGGCCAGTCTGAGGCCGCTAAACTGCCAGCGCTGGTGTGGATAGAAGAAATTACGGTAGCTCGGACGGACGTGACCCGCGGGCGTCACGCATGAGCCACCACGCAGCACCATCTGGCTGCACATAAACTTGCCGTTGTACTCGCCCAGCGAGCCGGCGAGCGGGCGGAACCCGGGGTAGGGCGCGTAGGCGCTGGCGGTCCATTCCCAGACATCGCCGAACAACTGCCGCGGTCCGCTGCCCGGAGCCGGACGGGGATGAAAGCTGCCGCTGTCGGCGAAATTGCCGGCCACCGGGAATTCACCGGCGACCACCTCCCATTCCGCCTCGGTCGGAAGTCTGGCGCCGGCCCAGCGCGCGAACGCATCGGCTTCGTAATAGCTGAGGTGGCAGACCGGGGCCTCGCCATCGATTTCACGGCGGCCGCCCAGCGTGAATTCCGTTTCCAGCGCCTGATCCCAGTACAGCGGCCGGCGCCAGTCGTCGGTCTGGATCACCGCCCAGCCGTCCGACAGCCACAGTTCCGGTGCCTGATACCCGCCATCGCGGATGAACTCACGATACTCGGCATTGCTCACCGGCCGGGTGGCGATCTGGAAGTCCTCGAGCCAGGCGCGATGCCGGGGCGTCTCATTGTCGAAACAGAAGCCGCCATCCCCGTTGCCGATCTCGACGACACCACCGGAGAAGCCGACATAGCTCATCGGGCCGGCCGCGCCCGCCCGGGTCTCCGGCGCCGGCCGCCATGCCGGTTCGAGCGGGTTGGACGCAAATACATGCTTGATATCGGTCAGCATCAGCTCCTGATGCTGCTGCTCGTGGTTCAGACCCAGGGTCAGGAGGAACTCGAAGTCCTGATCGTCCCGGGTCGACAGCAAATGCTCCATGTGCTCATCGACATAGGCGCGGTAGTCAAAAATCTCGGCCACGGTCGGCCGGGAGAGCAGACCACGCCGCGGCCGCGCGTGCATCTGACCTGCCGTGTAGTAATAACTGTTAAACAGGAAATCGTAGCGTTTATCGAAGGGACGATAGCCGTCCAGGTGCTGACCGAGGATGAACCGCTCGAAGAACCAGCTGACGTGCGCCAGATGCCACTTGGTCGGGCTCGCATCCGGCATGGTCTGGATGACCATGTCTTCGGCCGCCAGGGTACGGGTCAGCTCGACGCTTTGCTGCCGGATCGCGCGGAAATCGGCCGCAAAGCCAGCACTCCCGGGCGCTGTGGCGCCAGGATTGGGGTCAGATCCGATTGGAGACTGGTGGGCCACAAGAGCGGTCTAGGGTACCGGGTCGGGCGCCGGGATTCAAAAGCGGAGGCATCGGATTGCCGGCGTATCTGCCTTGACGAGGCAGGGGCCAGCGGCTTTAATACGCGTCCTTCCCCTGTTGGCCAGGTAGCTCAGTTGGTAGAGCAGCGGACTGAAAATCCGCGTGTCGGTGGTTCGATTCCGCCCCTGGCCACCA
>JBATKC010000429.1:0-8126 GCA_049669065.1 Gammaproteobacteria bacterium | reverse complement strand
CTGTCGGCCTGGCCGGGATCACGCTGGTAGAGCCGCCGCTCTCGGGGGCGGACACCGAGAAGGTTTTTATCGTCCTCGCCACCTTGCTGCTGCATCCGGTGATCGCCGGAATCTGTCTCTCCGGCATTCTGGCCGCGGTGATGAGTACCGCGGATTCGCAGCTGCTGGTGGCGTCATCGGCAGTATCGGAAGACTTGTACAAGGGTCTGTTCCGGCGTCAGGCGGGCGCAACGGAACTGCTCTGGGTGGGACGTCTGGCGGTAGTCCTGATCGCCTGCCTGTCGTTCTTGCTGGCAGCCGACCCGGACAGCAAGGTGCTGGATCTGGTGGCCTACGCCTGGGCCGGGTTCGGCGCCGCCTTCGGCCCGGTCATCCTGCTGTCGCTTTACTGGCCCGCGATGAGTCGCGAGGGCGCGTTGGCAGGCGTCATCACCGGCGGACTGACGGTTATCGCATGGAAACAGCTCGAAGGCGGCATGTTCGACCTGTATGAGATCGTGCCGGGCGTGATCGCAGCCAGCATCGCAGTTGTTATCGCGAGTCTGGTCTGGCCGCCGCGAGCACAAACAGATGCCATCAGTGGCTGAGCAGCGCAAAACTCCAGCCGAGAACCAGCAGGCCCAAGGCGATGACTCCAGCCGTCCGTTGCAGCGGACGGCTGCCGAGTCGCTCATAGGGTAGCCGGCTGCAAACCCACCCCAGCGCGAGCCCCGCCAGGAAACCGGTCAGATGAGCCACCACGTCGGTGCGCTCCCCGCCGGTGCCGGTATAGGCAAGCAGCGCCACACCCCCGACCAGCGGGCTCCATCGCCGTATCAGACCCGAACCCGCCGCCAACGTATGGCGATACCTCAATGCGTGAGCGACCAGGATGCCGAGGGCGGCGAAAACCGCAGTCGATGCGCCCAGCGAAGAATGATAAGCCGGCTGTACCAGCGCGTTGAGCAGGTTCCCCAGCGCGCCGGCCAGGACAATGCCGCACCAGGCCACTCCGCCACCCAGCGCCTGGGCCGCAAACAGTCCGAACACCGCGCCAAAGGCCAGGTTGGCGCTCAGATGGCCGGCATCCCCATGCAGCGTCAGCGCGGTCAGGGTGCGCCACCACTCGCCTGAGCGGACCAGTCCGGCCCGCATCACGCCAGCATCGGTCCAGTCGAAGCCAAACAGCCAACGATTGGCGGCGACCGTCACCACGACCAGCACCAGCGCGTAAATGGCGATGCCGGAGAATGCACCGGCCATCACCGGAACCCGCACCGGACGCGGTGTCGGGCCGCGCGGATTCTCCGCCCGGTACGCGCGCAGTTCCTCCAGCGCCCGCAGCTGATCCTCTGCCGCTACCACTAACAGCCACCATCCATCACGATAGACAGCGTCCGCCGGGATACCGACAGCATCCAGCACCAGCCGCGCGTCCATGGCCTCCTGGCGATGGCGACTACGGGCCAGGATGGCGAGCTCTGCAGCGGGTGCATCCATGTCCCTACCTTGCGTCAGCAGGGATCATCGGGCAATGCCTCTGCCCGGCGCCGGGGCAAGAAAAGGCCGGAGCGGCTTGGCGTCGCTCCGGCCCCCGCGCTGGCCGCGTTTGGCCGCGGTCAGCGAGTTCTGCGCATTATGCGACTTTGAGAACGTGTCTCTTCACTTTCCTGGCTTTCGGAATCACGATGCTCAATACACCGTCCTTGAGTTCCGCCTTGGCTTTATCGACATCGACGTCGATGGGGAACATCACGGTCCGTTCCAGGGTCCCGTGAGCCATCTCGCAGCGATAGAAGCGCTCGGCTTTCTCTTCTTCCTTGATCTCGCGATTGACGATGATCCCAAGGCCTTCGTCGGTCACGGTGAGTTCGATCTCGTCCTTCTTGACGCCCGGCAGCTCCGCCCGGAGCAGCAGTTCGTCATCCCGATCGATCAGGTCTACCAGCGGGAAACGCAGGTCGACCCGGGATTCGATCTCGGGCAGCATCGACCGTTTCATCGCGAACGGCTCCAGCCAGCCGCGATTAAAGAAATTCTCGAACAGGTCCTCCATGCCCTGTCCAAACGGTAACGTCCTCGAAACCGGAAGTGCAGACTTCACAACTTTCCTGGGCAGAATCTCACGTACCTTTGACATGACATTCACCTCCTTTGTCCTGACGCAATTGCGTCGCTCGGGGATGATCCCCCGTGCACGTAGAAGATGAGGTCGTTACGCGACGACCCAATCAGGTGCTTACCTTATTGACACACGGCCCGGATCGAGCCTCAGCGGATGTCTTCGACGCGCCAGACTACCGGCTGCCATTCATCAAGGCGGTTCGCGGTGAGCTGGGCGCCGAGGAAATAGCGTTTGCCAGCCTCGACTTCTACCTCGAAATCGCCAGGCTGCTTGTCGCGCCGCGTGTAGCCGGGCTTGGACAATACACCCGTGGCGCGTGATAAATCCGCGGTCAATCGCACCTTGTGCACGCCGGGCTCTACTCTGACCACTTGCTTCCTGCCCGCCAGCCCGGTGCCACCGGTGATATCCCGATCATCCACCCTGGCGACAAACGCCGGATAAATCTTGGCGGGTATATCCGAGGCATTGGTGGAAATGATGGCGTAGTTCACGTCACCGCCGGTGTTCGAGGCACAGCCCGTTATCACGATCAACGCCGTAGCCGCCAGTACGGCAGCGCCGATTTTTGACATGTTCCCCATGCTTTGCCCTCCAGATCTGGCTGCTTGCCGCGATCACGCCGACAAGATATGTCGCGCTTCAACTAAAGGATTCGACCCGCGATCGGCAAAAGGGTTCTGCGCCGAGTGATTGTCCTGTTCCGCGGCGGGGCCAGATCGCTCACCCGACGGTAATCTCCAGGCGGCAGTGTCTCTGCAATTGCGACAGGGGTCGGCTGGCCTCGGGTAGAGGCAGCCCGGTCGGGCTCGACGGCAACAGCCGCGCCAGTCCCGTTACTACCGGACCTTGCTAATGTCTCCCGTACTTGCCGTGGGTTGCCACGCCGCCTGGAGAAAAACATCTCACTGTGTTCTCTATTGGGATGCCTGAGGGAATATTCAATCCGGCGCAGCGCCCCCCCATTTGGACCTGATTCTCCTTTATCCATTCGTTCCGCGGAAAGGCAGCGCAGACCCTGTGCATGCCGTACTGAAACACACACCGGGGTCCGCAGCCGGGCTGCCCGACATGTTAGAATTCAGGGCTCGGCCGCCGGACCAGGACTGGCCGAGGCGATGCGAAGAACCAAGGAGAAGCGCCTGTGCCTGCAAGGCCGCCCGAAGGCGCCGACCGCGGATTTATCATCCCGATCGGTGGCGCCGAAAACAAACTCAATGACCCGCAGATACTGGAGCGTTTTCTGGATCTCTGCGGCGGCACGTCCGCGCATATCGCGATCATCCCCACCGCCTCGGAACTCGAGGACACCGGCCCCTACTACCAGCGCCTGTTCCGCAAAATCGGGGTCAAACACGCGGAGGTCCTGCCCCTGACCACGCGCGAGGACTGCGAATCCAGCGATCATCTCGTCACCATCGAGGAGGCGGACGGCGTCTTCCTCACCGGCGGCAATCAGCTGCGTCTGTCGACGACCTTGGGCGGGACGCGGATATCGCAGGAGCTGCGGCGGCAGAATGCGCGTGGCATGCATGTGGCCGGCACCTCGGCAGGCGCCGCGTTCCTGCCTGAGCATATGATCGCGGGCGGCTATGAAGGCTCGACCCCGAGCCCGGACATGGTGACCCTGGCGCCGGGTCTCGGGCTGAGCAACCATGTCATGGTCGATCAACATTTCCGCCAGCGGGATCGTCTCGGGCGACTGCTGACGGCACTTGCCTATAATCCGTTCGCCGTCGGTATCGGTCTGGACGAAGATACCGCGGCCTTTATCGGCCCGGACAACTGCTTTGAAGTCGTCGGCAGCGGAGGGCTGACGATCGTCGACCCCTCGGAGATCAGTTTCTCATCCATGGATCGGGCTCATCGCCGCGATCCGGTCAGCCTGGTCGGGGTCAAACTGCATATCCTGATCGCTGGGGGACGTTTCGATCTCAACACCAGGACGGCAGCCGCCGAATAGGCCGGAGGGCCAGCTCATGCAAGTCATCTCGACCAATGTCTACGGCGGCCCCAACATCTACGCCAATTTTCCTGTCATTCGTCATGTCGTGGACCTCGGTCCACTCGAAGAATGGCCGACGCGCCGCCTCGGCGACGGATTTATCGATCGGCTGGTCGAGGCCCTGCCGGGTCTCGGCGAGCACACCTGCTCCTACGACACCGCGGGTGGTTTCCTGCGACGCATGCGCGAGGACGAGGGGACCTGGATGGGCCACGTGCTCGAACACGTGATCCTGGAACTGCAGACGATCGCCGGATTCCATGTCAGCTTCGGCCGCACCCGGTCGGTACCAGACCAGCCGGGCCATTACACCGTGGTGTTCCAGTACAAGGACGCGGAAATGGCGCGCGAGGCGAGCCGTCTTGGTATCGATCTGCTCAGCTTCCTGCTGCCGGCCGAACTGCGGCCGGATGGCGCGCCGGCTGACGACTGGGACTTTTCGGAGCAACGCGACCAGTTTATCCGCTACGCGCAGAATCGTGCGCTCGGGCCCAGTACCGGCGCACTGGTAGACGCGGCGGAGGAACGCGGCGTGCCGTGGATCCGGCTCAACCGTTACAGTCTGGTGCAGTTCGGTCACGGCAAGTACCAGCGGCGGATCCAGGCGACGACGACCGGCAACACCAGCAACATCGCGGTCGACCTGGCCTCTGACAAGGAGGAGACCAACGCGCTGCTGCGTGATCTGGGCCTGCCGGTGCCGGAACAGCGGCTGGTCTACAAGGCGGCTGATGCGGTCACGGCAGCCGAGCGTATCGGTTACCCGGTGGTGATCAAGCCCTTGCGCGGCAATCATGGCCGCGGCGTCTCGATCGGCGTCGGCACCGCCGAGGATGTGGTGGTGGCGTTTGAGAAGGCCAGCGAACATGGCCGCGCCATCGTGGTGGAACAGTACGTCAGTGGCTTCGACCATCGTCTGCTGGTGATTGACGGGGAGTTGATCGCCGCCGCGAAGCGCGTGCCGGGCCATATCATCGGCGACGGCAAGCAGTCGGTCGAGCAACTGGTGGACCAGGTGAACCGGGACCCGCGGCGCGGCGTCGGTCATGAGAAAGTCCTGACCCGGCTGGAGCTGGATCATCAGGCACTGCGGCTGCTTTCCCAGCGAGGCTACGAGCCGGCGACCGTGCCGCCCGCCGGCGAGGTCGTCTACCTCCGCTCGACCGGCAATCTGTCCACCGGCGGGACCGCCATCGACGTCACTGACGTCATCCATCCTGACAACCGTGACATGGCGATCCGCGCGATCAAGGGCATCGGGCTGGACATCGGCGGAGTGGATTTTCTGACCGCGGATATCAGCAAGTCCTATCGCGAGACCGGCGGGGGCATCTGCGAGGTCAACGCGGGCCCCGGATTCCGGATGCACGTCGCACCCAGCGAAGGCACGCCGCGGGACGTGGCCGGTCCGGTCCTCGACATGCTGTTCCCGCCGGGTTCGCCCAGCACGGTGCCGATCGCTGCGGTCACCGGCACCAATGGCAAGACGACGACCTCGCGCATGCTTGCCCACATCATGAAGATGGCCGGATATACCGTCGGCCTGGCAAGCAGCGACGGGGTTTATATCGACGGCAATCTGACCGTCGAAGGCGACATGACAGGGCCCCGTTCAGCGCAGATGATCCTGCGCGACCCGACCATCGATGCGGCGGTGATGGAAACGGCTCGCGGCGGACTGCTGCGCAGCGGTCTGGGTTTCCTTCAATGTGACGTGGCCGCCTGCATTAACGTCAGTTCCGATCACCTGGGCCTCAAGGGGATCAACACGCTGGAAGAACTGGCGCTGGTCAAGCGCATCCCGATCGAGGTGGCCCAGGATACGGCCGTGCTGAATGCGGACAACACTTATTGTCTGCGCATGGCCAGCCACACCGAGGCACGCACCGTCTGCTATGTGACCATGAATCCGGACCACACCCTGGTTAAGGAGCATGTCCGTGCCGGCGGCCGCGCGGTGGTACTGGAGAAGGCCTTTAACGGGGACATGATCACGATCTACGACGCCGGCAGCCATATCCCGCTGCTATGGACGCACCTGATCCCGGCCACGCTGGAGGGCCGCGCGATGCACAACGTGCAAAACGCGATGTTCGCCGCCGGGCTCGGCTTTAGTCTCGGCATCAGTCTGGAGAATGTCCGCCAGGGTCTGCGCACCTTTGACACGACGTTCTTCCAGGCCCCGGGCCGGATGAACATCTTTAACGAACTGCCGTTCAAGGTGATCCTGGACTACGCGCACAACCCGGCTGCGGTCAAGACGATGTGCGATCTTGTCGATCGGCTGAGCGAGGCCGGGCGCAAGATCCTGGTGCTTGCGGCGCCGGGCGACCGGCGAGATGAGGATATCCGGGAAATCGCCCGGGCGGCGGCTGGTCATTTCGATCGCTACATCTGCCGACAGGACGACAGCCTGCGGGGCCGCAGTGAAGGAGAAGTACCAGCAAAACTCCGCGCCGGTCTGATCGAGGCAGGCGTTGAGGATCAGCAGATCGAGATCGTGCCGGACGAGCAAGCGGCAGTGCAAACGGCCCTGGCCAGCGCCGGACCTGGCGATCTGGTTATGGTGTTTGGCGACGCGATCAAGCGCTGCTGGAAACAGATCATCTACTTCAAGCCCGGCGATACCACGCCAGCACCGGTCAGAGCGGAAACCGCACGCAGCAACTTCAAGCCGCTGGAGCTCGCAGGCGAGGCGTTCACGCCGTCCGGTGGCGTTACCCTGCTCAGGGACGAACGTGGCGTGATGATTGCACCGGAACCGGAAGACTCGGACTAGGCGCACCGCGTGGACAAACAGGCTGAGCTGCTCGACTCGCGTCGGCTGACTGGCCCCAACGTCCTTGGGCCAAGGCCGGCCGCGGTCATCGATGTGGCGGTGGCGCCGGCCGATGCCGGCGCTTATGTCGATGCATGGCGGCAATGCGCCGCCGCCATGTTGGCGCAGGTCGGCTGGGAACATTCAGTATTGCTGGAGCGGCGGCTAGACGGCGGCGTCAGCCTCGGCCTCACCGCGCCGATCGACGCGCTGTATGCGGCCACGGAAATCAACGACTGGGCCCATGACGCTGCCGCGTCCGCGTTGGCGGGGTCAGCGCCGGCCGACATCGCCGCTGACGCAAAACGGCTGCTCGAGATGATCGAGCAAGAGTCCAACGCCGGTCTGGTGGCTCTGCACGATGCCGCCCTCGCCCACGGCATCCCCTTTCTCGCGGATGACGACTATATGAGCCTGGGTTTCGGGGCGCGCAGCCGGACCTGGGCGGTTGACGCGTTGCCGGAGCCGGCGCAGGTCCCCTGGGAGGCCCTGGGAGCGATCCCGGTCGGCCTGGTGACCGGCACCAATGGCAAGACGACCACCGTGCGCCTGGCCGCTGCGATCGCTCACGCCGCCGGCATGAGCGTGGGTTTTTGTTCCACCGATGGCATCGTAGCGGCGGGTGAGACACTCGATCACGGTGACTACTCGGGCCCCGGCGGGGCCCGGGCCGTGCTCCGGGACCCTCGCGTCACATGCGCAATCCTGGAGACTGCCCGTGGCGGACTCCTGCGCCGCGGCACCGCGATGACTCACGCCGATGCCGCGGTGATCACCAACATCGGCGCCGACCATCTGGATGACTTCGGCGTCCGCGATCTGGAACATCTGGCAGAAATCAAATGGCTGGTGACGACTGTACTCGGCGCCAGCGGTACGGCAGTCCTCAATGCCGAAGATCCCCGGCTGATCGAGCGGGCGGGGAGACTCGCGGGACCGGTAATCTGGTTCTCGCTGGACCCCTCTTCCCCGGTGATCAAACGGCATTGCATGGCGGGCGGCGTGGCCTGGGTACTGGCTGAGGGTCAATTGACACGGCTGCAAGGCGACGGCCAGGAGCCGATCGTAGCGGCCGAACGGATCCCGATCACTCTGCAGGGCGCTGCCCGGCACAACATCGCCAACTGTCTCGCCGCGGCGGGTCTGGCCGACGCCCTCGGGCTCCCGGTGGAAGCCTTTGCGGCCGGCTTGTGCGCAGC
>JBATKC010000428.1:0-2039 GCA_049669065.1 Gammaproteobacteria bacterium | reverse complement strand
CGCCAGCTGCGTGCTGATGTATCACCCGCCGCTGGGACAGGGCGCGGAGCGCCGGCTGCGCACCATGCGCGAGACCACCGACGGCTTTCGCATCGCTGAGGAGGACCTGCGGCTGCGCGGACCTGGCGAAGTATTGGGAACCCGGCAGACCGGCGCCATGCAGATGCGCGTGGCCGATCTGATGAGGGACCAGGCACTGTTGCCGCGGATCCGCTCGGCCGCCGATCGCATGCTCGCCGAACACGATCCCGCGGTCGCTGCCCTCCTCGAGCGCTGGATCGGAGATGCCGCCCGTTATGGCAAGGTCTGAGCGCCGGTTAGCGGGGGCGCAGGAGCCCGATCTATAATCACTGTCCCGCCCCATGGGGGGCGGTCGGCCCGAACCGGGGATTTCGGCACTTTATGGGATCGATTCACGTTCGCACCAGACAGCATGCGCGTCACTGGCATTCGGGCGACGCGCCGGGCGCGCTGCCGTCGTCCGCTTCCCTGCGCACCTGGTTGCTCGAGCGTGGATCGCTGACCCGCAGGATCCGCGACAGTAGCGACCGATTCGCTCTGGAGTTGCTCGGCGAGGCATTGGAGCCAGCCGATGCAGAAGACCTGCGCCTGCTCGAATGTAGCGATGATCGGCTGCATGTACGCCGCGTATGTCTGAGCGGTCGCGGCGTCCGCCTTGTATTCGCCAGCACGCTGGTGCCACCGGCCACGCTGGCGCGCCACCCCTGGCTGACGCAGCTGGGTGAACAGCCTCTCGGCGAGGCGCTCGCGAATCAGACGGCAGTCACGCGGACGCCCTTCGAATACACGCGCATCGATGAGCAAGATCCCCTGTTCGCGGCAGCGCTCGAGGGCACCGATATTGCACCGGACGCGCTGTGGGCGAGGCGCTCTCGGTTCCTGGTCGGGGATGATGCGATCCTGGTTTACGAAGTATTCCTGCCCGGACTGGCGCGCGTCGGACCCGACTGATGACCGTCGATGACGGCGGTGAGCACGGGACCCGCGGCCGCATCGTATCCCGGTTGCACGCATACGCCCTGTTGATCCGTTTCAATCGGCCCATCGGCACGCTGTTGCTGCTATGGCCTACCCTGTGGGCGCTGTGGATCGCCGGACGGGGCCATCCCGATACCGAAGTATTGCTGGTGTTCATAGCAGGCGTGTTCCTGATGCGCTCGGCCGGATGCGCCATCAACGACTTTGCCGACCGCGACATCGATCCGCACGTCAGACGCACACGGGAGCGCCCGCTCGCCGCCGGACGGGTTACGCCGGCGGAGGCGCTGGCGATCGCGATGCTGCTGGCCTTTGTCGCATTCCTGCTGGTGCTGCGCATGAACGGGTTGACCATCAGCCTGTCCCTGGTCGGCGGATTTCTCGCCGCCAGTTACCCTTTCGTCAAACGATTTACCCATCTGCCGCAGTTCTATCTCGGCGCCGCCTTCGGCTGGTCCGTGCCGATGGCGTTCGCGGCCCAGACTGGCGTCGTGCCGATCATGGCCTGGCTGATGTTCCTCGCGGTCGTGGCATGGGCGGCGGCTTACGACACGATGTATGCGATGGTGGACCGTGAAGACGATCTGCGCATCGGTGTGCGCTCGACCGCAATCCTGTTTGGACGCGGCGACCGGCTTGCCGTCGGCGTCTGCCAGGGCATCACGCTCCTGCTGATGTACTGGATCGGCAGCATCGCCGGGCTCGGTGCCTGGTTTGTTGCAGGTCTGCTGGCAGCGACGGGAACCGCGGCATGGCAGCAGTGGCTGATCCGGGAGCGCCAACCCGAGGCCTGTTTCAGGGCGTTTCTCAATAACAACCAGTTCGGCTTGCTGCTGTTCTGCGGCATCCTGCTCAGCTACGTTTTTGATCCGGTCTGAGCGACGCCGGCGCGGGCGATGGCCCAGACGTCGACGCTGGCGGCTCCTGCGCGGAGAAGCGCGCGGCTCAATGTCGCCGCCGTGGCGCCGGTAGTCAGGACGTCATCGATCAGCGTCACCCGGCGCCCGCGGACCTCGGCGCTGACCGCGAACGCACCGCGG
>JBATKC010000427.1:0-5781 GCA_049669065.1 Gammaproteobacteria bacterium | reverse complement strand
AGCCGGGCCCGATCACGCACCAGGTGATCCACCGGCTCGTCACGCTCAAAGCGTTGGCGCAGGATGTCGTCGCCGCGGGTCAGCGCGTCGCGGAACCCCGCCAGCTGTGCGCTCTGCCCTGACAGGTCGGATAGATGGGGGAAGAGTTCTGCGGCGTTTTCCACGAGTGATTCAGATCTCGCCGCTGGCGCCGAGCGTGAGCACTTCGTGGCCGTCGGCGGTGACCAGGATGGTGTGCTCCCATTGTGCCGAGAGCGAGTGGTCCTTGGTGACTACGGTCCATCCATCCGGCAGCAGCCGCACATGGCGGCGCCCGGCATTGACCATGGGTTCGATGGTAAAGGTCATACCTTCCTGCAGCACCATCCCGGTCCCCGGTTTGCCGTAATGCAGGACCTGTGGGTCCTCGTGGAAATCGCGCCCGATGCCGTGACCGCAATACTCCCGGACCACGGAACAGCCCTGGGACTCGACGTGACGCTGGATCGCTGCGCCGATGTCACCGAGCCGCAGACCGGGCCTGACCATCTCGATACCCAGCCGCATGCCCTGGTGGGACACGTCGCTGACCCGGCTGGCGGCGACCTTGGGCTCGCCGACAAAGAACATGCGGCTGGTGTCGCCGTGGAATCCGTCCTTGATCACGGTGATGTCGATATTCACGCAGTCACCGGCTTTGAGTACCTTATCGCCGGGGATGCCGTGGCAGACGACGTGGTTGACCGAGGTACAGATGGATTTCGGGAAACCGCGATAATTGAGCGGCGCGGGCACCGCATGGAGCCTGTCGACAATATAGGCGTGACAGATGGCGTCGAGCTCTTCGGTGCGCACGCCGGGTCGGACGTGCTCACCGACCATATCCAGCACTTCGGCCGCCATCCGGCCTGCCGTACGCATTTTTTGTTGCTCTTCGGGCGTTTTGATCGTAACCGTCATGTTGGTCCGGAGGTTTGCGCTGCCGACCCCGGTCGACCCCGTCAGGGATCGCCGCAATCCCTTGATTTTGCAGGTTAGGGGAGATTGTTCCGCGGGAGGCGATATGGTATAAAGCTCGCTTCTTTTTCGCAATCTAAACCCACACATGCACCGTCACGCCCGGTTGGGTGCCCGGCGCCAGCACCTTCACGGGACGCTGCCGCGGGGTTTCCGGGTGGGGTGCATGGAGGCTCAACCCCCCGGAGTACAACATGGCAAACGTATCCATGCGCCAGATGCTGGAAGCTGGCGTACATTTCGGTCATCAGACCCGTTACTGGAATCCGAAGATGGCACCCTTCATCTTCGGCGAGCGTAACAAGATTCACATCATCAATCTCGAGCAGACGCTGCCGCTGTATGAGCAGGCTGCCGCATTCGTGCGCAAGCTGGTCGCCGATGGCGGCACCGTGATGTTTGTCGGCACCAAGCGCGCCGCGCGGGATTGTGTGCGGCGTGAGGCGGTGCGTTGCGGCATGCCCCACGTCACGTATCGTTGGCTTGGCGGCATGCTGACCAACTACAAGACGGTCAAACAGTCGATCAAACGGCTGACCGACCTCGAGGCCCAGGCCGAAGACGGATCGTTCGAGGCCATGAACAAAAAGGAAGTGCTGCAGCTGCGCCGCGAGATGGACAAGCTGGAGCGCAGCCTGGGTGGAATCAAGGCGATGCCGAATCTGCCCGACGCGTTGTTTTTGATCGATGTGGGTCACGAGAAGATCGCGCTGGCCGAAGCCAACAAGCTGGGGATCCCGGTGGTGGCCGTGGTGGATACGAACTGCTCGCCGGCCGGGGTCGATTACGTGATCCCCGGCAATGACGACGCCATGCGCGCTATTGAACTCTATGCTGTCGGCATCGCCGACTCCGTGATCGACGGCAAGGACAGCGCCCCGTCGGTGCCCGAAGGGACCAGTGACTTTGTCGAACTCGACGAGTCCGGAAAGCCGCGCGAGCAGACCGCCGCACCGAAGAAGAAGGCGCCTGCGCGCAAGAAGCCTGCCGCCAAAAAAGTGAAGCCGACCAGGGCTGAGGCAGCCGAGGCGGTGGAAAAGGCCAGCGAAGCGGCGGAGCCTGAAGCCGCTGCAGCTGAAGTCGCCACAGAGTCGCCGGCTGCGAAGGTCGAAGCGGAAAAGTCCGCAGAAGCCCCGGAAGCTGCTGCGGAAGCGGCGCCGAAGGCGGAGGCCAAACCTGCGGCCACGGCCAAAACAAAGGCCAAGGCAAAGACCAAAGCCAAGACCAAGGCGAAGTCGAAGGCCAAGGCAAAGCCGAAGACAGCCACGGCCGCGGATGCTGGCGAAGCAAAGGCTGAGACCGGGGACAAGGACGCGGAGCCCGCGGCCTGAGGCGCATCTCATTGCAGGCGCCCCGGCGTGGGCCGGGGTGCCCGGTTCCCGATTCTTGACGGCAGTCAGGCGCGTCAAATGCGCGCGCTGTCGAACTTAGATCAACTGAGGTAATGGTAATGACGATTTCTGCATCGCTGGTAAAAGAGCTGCGGGAGCGCACTGGCGCCGGCATGATGGAGTGCAAGAAGGCGCTGGTCGAGACCGGTGGAGACCTGGAGGTCGCGGTCGAGAACATGCGCAAAGCCGGACTGGCCAAGGCCGACAAGAAGTCGGGCCGCGTGGCTGCCGAGGGCCTGGTCGCGATCAGTCGCTCCGATGACGGGACCCGCGCAGCGCTGGTCGAAGTCAACTGTGAGACCGACTTTGTCTCCTCCGGTGATGACTTCGGTGGTTTCGCTGGGGCGGTCGCCGACCTGGCACTGACCGGGAGTCCCGCTGACCACGATGCGTTGATGGCGTTGCCGCTGGGCGATGCCGCCAGCGTTGAAGAGGCTCGCCGCGCGCTGATCGCCAAGATCGGCGAGAACATCAACGTGCGCCGTTTCCAGATCGTAGACGGTGCCGAGCGAGTGGGCACCTATCTGCATGGCAAGCGCATCGGTGTGGCGGTAGCGATAAACGGCGGCGATGACGAACTGGCCCGCGATGTTGCCATGCACATTGCTGCCAGCAAGCCGTTGTGCGTGGCTGAGGCCGATGTGCCTGGAGATCTGCTGGCCAAGGAGCGGGAGATCCTCACCGAGCAAGCCCGCAATGAGGGCAAGCCGGACGCGATCGTCGAGAAGATGGTCGAGGGCCGGCTGCGCAAGTACCTGGCCGAGGTCACGCTGCTGGGTCAGCCGTTCGTCAAGGACCCGGACCTGACGGTCGGCAAGCTGCTTGCTGGCAAGGATGCGACGGTTACCGCATTCGCCCGCTACGAGGTGGGTGAGGGGATCGAGAAAAAGCAGGAAAATTTCGTCGAGGAGGTCATGGCCCAGGCGCGGGGCGCCTGAGCACTCGGTGGACGCTGAATTGCGTTAAACTTCAGAGCTGAGAGCCCCGCCTCCGATGCGGGGTTCTTTTTGAGCTTTACAAAGGCGGGTGCAATGAACAGGAAATCTCGTATTCCGAAACGCATCCTCCTCAAGCTCAGCGGCGAGGCGCTGCTGGGCGGGGTGGATTACGGGATCGACCCCTCGACGATGTTGCGGATCGCTGGTGAGATCCGCGACGTCCGCGAGATGGGCATCCAGGTCGCCGTGGTCATCGGCGGCGGCAACATCTTCCGCGGCGCCGGTCTGGCGCAGTCCGGCATGGATCGGGTCACCGGCGACCACATGGGCATGCTGGCCACGGTGATGAATTCGCTGGCGATGCAGGACGCGCTGGAGAAGCTCGGCGTCCATGCCCGCGTCATGTCTGCGCTGCGCGTCTATGACGTGTGCGAAGACTACATCCGCCGCCGCGCGATGCGGCATCTGGAGAAGAGCCGCGTCGTATTGCTGGCCGCCGGCACAGGCAACCCGTTCTTCACCACCGACACCGCTGCCAGTCTTCGCGCCATAGAGATCGGCGCTGACCTGCTGCTCAAGGCGACCAAGGTCAACGGCGTGTTTACCGCCGACCCGATGCTCGAGCCGGACGCCAGGCGCTATGTCCAGCTATCCTACGATCAGGTATTGACCGACAAACTCGGGGTTATGGACGCTACCGCCATCGTTATGTGTCGCGACAACGATCTGCCGCTGCGTGTCTTCAATGTGCATGCAAAGGGCGACCTGCTGCGAATCCTGCACGGGGAGGACATCGGGACGCTGGTCACGAACGAGGCGGCGATGCTGCAGGACTGATAGGAGAGGGCCGGATGTTGGACGAAATCAGGAAAGACGCCATCGAGCGGATGCAGAAAAGTGTGGCTGCGTTCCAGCAGGAGTTGCAAAAGCTGCGTACCGGGCGTGCGCACACCAGCCTGCTGGATCACGTCACGGTGGAGTACTACGGCAGCGAAGTGCCGCTCAATCAGGTGGCCAGCGTGGGCGTCGAAGATGCCCGTACCCTGACCATTTCACCGTGGGAAAAGACCATGGTGCAGAAAGTGGAGAAGGCCATCATGACCAGTGACCTGGGGCTGACGCCTGCCACCTCCGGTCTGGTCATCCGCGTCCCGCTGCCGCCGCTCACCGAAGAACGGCGCAAGGATCTGGTGCGGGTGGTGCGCCACGAGGCGGAAGGGGCCCGGGTCGCGATCCGCAATATCCGTCGCGACGCGCTGCATCATTCAAAGGATCTGCTCAAGGACAAGGACATCACCGAGGACGAGGATCGCCGCTTTCACGATGATGTGCAGACCCTGACAGACCAGCACATCGCCGAGATCGATCAGCACCTGGCGGCTAAGGAAACCGAGCTGATGGAGGTCTGACCGGCGACGGTTAATGCTGATGACGAGTCCTGCAAACAGTCCCGACCCGCGCCGGCCGGTCCATGTGGCCGTGATCATGGACGGCAACGGTCGCTGGGCTCGTGAACGCGGCATGCCCCGTCAGGCCGGACATCGGGCAGGTGTCAAATCCGTCCGCCGGACCGTCGAAGCCTGTGGCCAGCGCGGTATCCGCGTGCTCAGCCTGTTCGCCTTCAGCAGCGAGAACTGGAAACGCCCACAGCAGGAAGTAGGCATGCTGATGAAGCTGATGGTCGAAGCGCTGGACCGGGAAGTGGATGAGCTCGATCAACAAGGCGTGCAGCTGAGGTTTGTCGGTGATCGCACGCGGCTGACACCGGTGATCCGCGAACGCATGACTCACGCGGAAGACCGGACGCGGAATAATCAGGGGCTGATCCTCGTGGTGGCCCTGTCCTATGGTGGCCGCTGGGATATCACCGAGGCGGCGCGGCGGATTGCTGCTGAAGTGGCCGCAGGATCGCTGTCTCCGGAGTCGGTGGACGAAACGGTGGTCGCCGAGAGACTCTGCCTGGCGGATCTCCCGGATCCGGATCTGCTGATCCGCACCGGCGGCGAATCCCGGATCAGTAACTTCCTGCTCTGGAATCTGGCCTATTCCGAATTGTATTTCACCGATGCGTTGTGGCCGGCCTTCGATGACGCCGAGCTGGAGCGGGCGCTGAATTTTTATGCCCGGCGTGAGCGTCGTTTCGGCCGCACCCCCGAACAGGCCATGGGGTCGGCGCAATGATCAGGCAACGCTTGATTACGGCAGTGGTGTTAGGTGTCGGTCTGCTGCTGTTGTTGTTCGCGGCGCCGCTGTCGGTTGCGGCGGTCGTGCTGGGTCTGTTGATGGCGATCGGGGCGTGGGAATGGTCCGCGCTGGGTCAGTGCCGGCAGCCGGGCACACGCGCCGCTTTTGTCGCCGTCGCCGTGGCGGCGGCATGGCTCGCCAGTGACCTGTGGCAAGCGAGCCCCGACAGTCTCTTGTGGCTGGACCTGTCGGTCTGGCTCATAGGCTTGTAC
>JBATKC010000426.1:0-25263 GCA_049669065.1 Gammaproteobacteria bacterium | reverse complement strand
TTCATGATCGGTTCTGCCCGGATGCGCGGATCCGGCTCGTAGCCAGGGATCACGACCTTGTCGATCGTGACGTCGAGCAGCCGCTCGATGTCAGCCAGCAGTTTGTGCTCGTCGATGCAGACCAGCGAGACCGCATGTCCATCCAGCCCGGCCCGCGCGGTGCGGCCGATCCGATGGACATAATCCTCGGGTACGTTCGGCATCTCAAAATTGACCACGTGCGGCAGCCGGTCAATGTCGAGGCCGCGGGCGGCAATGTCAGTGGCGACCAGCACGCGCACGTCGCCGTTCTTGAACTCAGCCAGCGCCTTGGTCCTGGCCGCCTGCGACTTGTTGCCGTGGATCGCGGAGGCTGACAACCCGTCCTGGATCAACTGCTGGCTGAGCCGGTTGGCACCATGCTTGGTGCGGGTAAACACCAGCACCTGGCGCCAGTTCCCGGACCCGATGAGGTAGGACAGCAGCTCAC
Organism: Gammaproteobacteria bacterium; assembly: GCA_049669065.1. Lineage (GTDB taxonomy): Bacteria > Pseudomonadota > Gammaproteobacteria > Steroidobacterales > XN24 > CAMYOC01. Next base: position 24,794 of record JBATKC010000426.1, on the reverse strand, counting down.
GCTTGCGCGCGCGGTCCACCGGGTGGACGATCTGTATCGCGCGCTCGGCGGCGGTATTCTGCCGCGCCACCTGGATCTGCGCCGGGTTGTCCATGAACTCGCCCGCTAACTGCTTGATTTCTTTTGAGAATGTCGCCGAAAATAGCAGGTTTTGGCGCTGTCTGGGTAGCGCTTTCATGACCTTGCGGATATCGCGGATAAAACCCATATCCAGCATGCGGTCGGCTTCGTCCAGCACCAGCGTATCGACGGCGCCGAGCGAAATCGTGCCTTGCTGCATGTGATCGAGCAGACGCCCCGGTGTGGCGACGACGATATCGACGCCCTTGCGTAATTTTGCGATCTGCGGATTGATGCTGACGCCGCCGAAGATCATCGCGGAACGGAACGGCAGATACCTGCCGTATTCCCGCACGCTGTCCGCCACCTGGGCGGCAAGCTCCCGGGTCGGCACCAGCACCAGCGCGCGGATATGGCGGCGCTGTCCTTGCGGGTCAGAGTCCTGCAAACGCTGCAGCAGAGGCAGGGTGAAGCCGGCGGTCTTGCCGGTGCCGGTCTGGGCGCCGGCCAGCACGTCGCGGCCGTCGAGGATAAGCGGGATAGCCTGCTGCTGGATCGGGGTCGCTTCTTTGTAACCCTGTTTTTCGACCGCACGCAGCAACTCGGCCGAAAGGCCGATTTTTGAAAATAACATTTTGTGAAAACTCCGAGATCGCCTCGCCCAGAAGCCGCCGTTGATGGGGGAATTGGGTCGGTCCAGGCTGGATCTGTGTAGGACTCCGACACCCGCACATCTGCGGGCCGGGAGTGGTCGGCGCAGACCGAAGTGCGCCGGAACGGGGCGGACTATACCAGAAGCAAGCGGATTTCGCGCTATCCGCGCCGGCAGGCCCCGGCCAGCCCGGGCCGTGAGTGATCAGGACTGTTCAAGGAATTCGACGATTCCGGTCTCGATGGATGGACGGTTTCGGTATCCCCGACCACAGCCAGGAGGCTCAGCCGGTCGTCAATCGTCTCTGGCATAGGCCGGTGCGCCGTCGTGGCTGTCGATGCCGTTATAGATGATCGTCGAAGGATAGTACTCGGACTGGAGCTGGACCTGGCCGGCGGCTGCGTCGCCGGACACGCTGGCGATAAATGCCAGCATCATGTCCGTGCCGGCGGAGACGCCGGCAGAGCACCAGATATCGCCGTCACGCACAAAACGATCCTCGACCACCTCGACATCACCCAGGGCCCGCAGCCGGTCCAGCGACCCCCAGTGGGTGGTCGTGCGTTTGCCTGATAGCAGGCCCGCGGCATGCAGCACGAACGAGCCGGTGCAGACCGACAATATGGCCCTGCAATGTTTTGCCTGAGTCGCGACGAAGGAGAGCAGGGCAGGGTTATCGACCTCGCGACGCGTGCCCCGGCCACCCGGGATCAACAGATAATCCAGCGGCGGGCATTGATCAAAACTCACGTGCGGGTTGACCGACAGACCCTTGGCGCAGATCACGGGATCGGCATGCTCGGCGACGATCAGACAGGTCTCCGGCCCATCCGCGACCTTGCTCCACATGGTGAGCATCTCCCAGGGCCCGGCGAAATCGAGTTCCTCGGCCTGATTGAAAACGACGATGCCGAAGTTCATGGTCTCTCCCAAAATCTGCCGAATTCTATTATCCGAGGAGTCGCGCGAACGCGCCATTGCCCGATTCCCGGCACGCCTCGAACCCGCGGACATTGTAGTGCGGTCTCGAGCTGTTAATTGCTTGCCCGGCTGAGTCTGTCCACCACCGCGTGGGTGGCGCGGTAGATCCGTGCATCGGCCTCGGGCATGCCCGTCACGCGCAAAGATCCACCTGCTCGATCGGGGAAGGCTGCTTCAGCCGTGACTGTATTTCCAGTCTGCGCAATGGCTCGTCCGGGGGCCGGCTACGGCAACTCGAGATTCAGCTCTTTGGCCAGCGCCTGCAGCGTGGGATCGTCATACATTGGACGCACTTGAGGGAACCAGTTGAGCAGCCAGGGATACCAAGGCACCTTGGTCTCCCGCGCCACCTCGAGCCAGCGCAAGGTCGCTTGCCTGTCGCCCAGAGCAGCATGGATCAGCACCAGTGGCAGCGCGTTATCCGCTTCGGCCGGGATCGACGCAGCGATAGCTCTTGCTTCGTCGATGCGCCCGGCCTTGGCATAGCTATAGGCGCGAGCAAAAGACCAGAACGGGCTGTCGCCCAAATTCGCATGGGCGGCGATCGCCTCGTCGTAGCGACCCTGTTCTACAAACGTGTCGCCCAGAGCCAGCCAGGCGACGGGATAGCCATCGCGCAAGCTCAGGGTTGCCTCGGCCTGGGCAATGGCCTTGTCATACAGTGCGGAACTCAGGTATTGCTCGGCGAGCCAGCCTGAAAAGAACGGAGATAACGGATCAAGCTCGACGGTTCGCTCTCCAGCCTCGAGTGCCTCATCCTTGCGGTCGAGCAGTTCGAGCAGCCAAGCATAGTGATAATAGGCGTCCGCGAGACTGGGATTGAGTTCGATGGCATGGATAAACGACGCTTCTGCGCCAGGCCAGTCCCATTCGTAGTAGAGCTGGTACATGCCGACGGCGAGATGGGCCTCAGCCAGCTCCGGATCGAATTCGAGAGCCCGGTCGGCCGCGGCCTTGGCACGGGGATAGGCACCCTGGGGATATGGACTGTGACCGAGCTTGCTATAGCCGTAGGCGAGCCCGGCGTAGGCCAGTGCGCTGGTGGGATCGTTCTCGACGGCTTCGGTAAGGATCTCGATGCCGCGACGGTAGGCGCGCGGCGTCTCCTTGTGCATCTGGAACATTGCTTTCAAATAGGCTTCGTAGGTCGCCGGATCCACCTTGCGGTCAGCCGAAAGCTCGCGCAGTTCCGCCGGCGTCAGCCGGACCTGGATGGCCTGGGCAATGGTTCTGGCGATCTCTCCCTGCAGCGAGAGCACACTGTCCAGCTTGCGCAAATAGGTCTCGGCCCAGAGATGTTCGTCGGTCGCGGTATCGATCAGCTGGACGATGATGCGGATACTGTCGCCCTCGCGGGTGACCGAGCCCTCGACTACATTGGCCACGTTGAGGACGCGACCGATCTCCGGCACCGACAGGCTTTTGTCAAGCCGTTCGCTCGAGGTCCTGGAGATGACCTTGAGCGCGGTGATCTTGGACAGGCTGGTGAGCAGCGCATCCTGCATGCCGGCGGCGAAGTATGCCTGTTCCGGGTCTTCCGACAGATCGATCAGCGGTAGAACGGCGATAGAGCTGGTCTGCGCGTCGAGCAGGACTGATTGAGTCCCGGGAGTAACATCGCGAACACTGCTGAATACACCGTAGACGACGGCGAGGAAAACGGCGGCCAGGGCGGCCAGGATCAGATAATCCGGTTTCCTTAGGGACAGGTCCCGCGTGGCGTGATGATCGGCCGGTGGCGTACGTACGATGCCGGCGGCGGTGATGTCATAGCGCCAGCCAAAGACCAGCGCGACGGGGAAGCCGACGATGACGGCCATCCAGACATAACCCAGCGCGCGGTCGGGCAGCTCGAGGGACTGCATGGCCAGATCGGCGACCTGCAGCAGGACCCACCCGCCGACGACATAGGCGCCGGCGACGCGAAAGACCCGACGGCGCCGCAGCTCCTGAAGCAGCGAAATCATCTCCCTAGTCTAGGACACTGATGCCCCGTCTGCTCGCCGGGATCCGTCATAGCCGTTCGTCTCAGGAGTTCCCGGGTCCGGAAGCCGCCTGGCCCGCACGCAACTCGTGCCTGGTCAGCTATTGGCACGGATGTGAACCGGGACCGGGTCGACGATCCGGGTCGAGCCTGTCCCCGATCAGTCAATCAATACGCAATCCTCGGGAACCGTTATTGACTGCCTGAGCACTTCGCTGATCCGGATCAGTCCATCGTGATCACGGGCGAAGCCCTCGAGTTGTTCGTCGAGCTCCGCGCCTTTGAACTCGATGTAGATGGTCTGATAGGGCTGTGATGTGTGAGCCCGATAGAAGGCGAGAAGCGGCTCCTGTATCCACTCGCTGGTGCTGATCCAGAAGGATTTCTTGCTGTCGCAAGGCTGAAATACCCTGACCTCATGGCCCCAGGCGTAGACGCCGCGATGGATTTCCTCCCCCTTGCTGCAAGCTGCCAGGAGGATAGCCAGCACACAGCCGGCAATCCCGCCGCTGGGCCAGCGTAGCCGATCCATCGATCCTCCGCGTCTGACTGTCGCCGTCCCTGGCTGTCTGCTGCGCTCTCTCACGATGCAAAGATACCCGGGTTGTGCCGGCGCCAGATATCCAGCTCGATATCGGGCGGCAGCGATCCATCCGCGCTGAACAGGGGATGACTGATCCATTCAAGACAGGTATCGACCATCGTCTGCATAGAGTAAAAGAATAGTTCGACCCCCTCCATGACCGAGATCACCGGGCGTGCCAGTCTCGAATCCAGGGTTTGCGCGCTGCACGGCAGCACCAGCCACCCGCCGTTGAATGCCGCAAAGGGGAAGCACTCTGTCAGCGTCAGACCACTGATGCCCGGCAATGAGGCGTAGCCCGACATCATGCTCAGATATTCGCGTTGCGCGTTACGCAGGCTGCAAAATGCGTCATCCCGGAACCAGAACGGATACTCCGTGTTCCAGGCATCTTCGGCCTGTCCGCCGCGCCAGCCATAAAGCGCGATCAATTCCTCCGGCAACGATGCGGGGAACCAGGCGCATTCGCGCGCCAGGGTCTTTGCGTCGATCGGTGGCAACAACGTGTCGGATACGTGCAGGTCTTTTGCCTCGAACGCCCGTCGCATCGCTTCGAGCTGCGTCTGAAAACGCGCGCTCGAAAACGGTGGCAGCTCGATCGGAGCTGCCGATGGCCCGGGTTCGCGACTGCAACCGGCAAACGGCCAGCTGGTCGCTGCCAGCAGCGCGGAAAAAAGCCCACGGTTAAACTCCCGGCGCTTCATCGGTTCCAGATGGATCCCAGAAAAATACGAGGCCCAGTGTAGCGCCGTTCCGATTTCTGTCGCGGCTCGGCGCCACGCCGCATAACCGCTCGGGTATTCAGGCCAATGCCATTGCGACGAAAACGCTTGCGGCGACACACCACAAAACGACAACGATCGCGGAGACGCGCCACTTGGCAAGCAGCACAAAGCCGACCAGTCCGATAACCAGATCCGGACCGCCGCGGACGGCGCTGATCCATATCGGATCGTAGAGCGCCGCTGCGAGCAGCCCGACTACCGCGGCATTGATACCGGCGATGGCCCGGACGGCGTGGGCGCGACCGGCGATCCCCCGCCATAGCGGCAGCACGCCGGCGACCAGCAAAAAGCCGGGCAGGAATATTCCGCACAACGCGATGGCCGCGCCGCCGAGACCGCCCTGGACGCCCGGTAGCTGCGCACCCAGATAGGCGGCGAGGGTGAACATGGGTCCGGGTACCGCCTGTGCGGCGCCGTATCCGGCGACAAAATCATCTGCCGGGATCCAGCCGGGACGAACCACTGTCTCCTCGAGCAGTGGCAGCACCACATGACCACCGCCAAAGACCAGTGCGCCCGCACGATAGAACGCCTCGAACACGTCGATAGCCGAGCTGCTGCCATCGGCGATGAAGGGCAATCCGATCAACAACAGCGCAAACGCGCCGATCAGCAGCCCGCCTGGTCCGGGGCCAAAACCGGGATCGAATCCGCCTTGCGCCAGCGGCTGGAGATCGCGGCAAACCAACAATCCGGCGGTGGCGCTGAGGATGACGACCAGCAGCTGCGCCCAGGCTTGGCCCAGGAATACGATGATGCCAGCGGCCACCAGTGCGATCGCCACCCGCGGCGGATCGGGACACAATGACCGGCTCATGCCCAACAGGCCGTGAGCGACAACCGCCAGCGCGACCAGCTTGAGACCATGGATCGCCGCCAGTCCTAATGGCCCGCCCAGTTCAGGCAGCAGCAGCGCAAACGCGAACAGCAGCAGCGCAGACGGCAGAGTGAATGCGGTGAAGGCGGCGAGCGCGCCGGGCCAACCGCCACGCAACAAGCCGATGGCAAATCCGGCCTGGCTGCTGGCCGGGCCAGGCAGAAACTGGCACAGACCGATCAACTGCGCGTAGTCGTGTTCGCTGAGCCAGCGGCCACGCTCGACCAGCTCCCGCCGGAAATACATAAGATGCGCGATCGGTCCGCCAAATGAGGTCAGCCCAAGTCGGAGAAAAGTCAAAAAGATCTCTGTGACGGACCCACCTCGCTCGGAGAGATCCGGCGCCTCCGGTGTTTCATCCATCTTTCGATTATGTCCTCTCGTTCAGAAGCGAGGGCGCCGACCTAACCGGAAATCAGGGGAGGGAGCGTGATGACGGAGAACGCCGATACCCACAGAAGGAAAATACAGGCGAAGGCTTGATGGAACCGCTCATTGTTGGAAAACACAGCAACACCGGCCATGCCGATCAGCGGCAGGATAAACGCCAGATACGGGCCGACAGTAACGATACCGGAGCCGGTCTCGAGTTTGATCCAGAAGTCGATCAGATCGACCGACAAGAACAGGAACAACACCCCAAAAAACCATCTCTGATTCCGGTAGAAGACGGTCCGATAATCCTGTTCCGGCTCCACATCCTCAGGAAACAACAGCGCCATCAGCACGTAGAGCAGGATGGCGTAGATCAACACGAACGCGAACAGACTGAGCGTCCACACTTCGATATGTGCCATCGAAAACGTGAACCACCAGTAGGCTACCGTCCAGATAAAGATATTCAGCGACCAGATCAGGTGCACCCAATAGACGCGACAATGCTGTCGCCGATGGATAATGCTCACCAGGTGGGTCAGCAATTGAGTGATGGCGAGTCCGACGACGACGGACACGAAGACGGTGAGATACTCGAATACCATGTTTCCGTCCTTCGGCTATTACATGCTCTGACGATGGATGCGTGCAACATCGGACACGACGCGTTGGATGGCGATCCGCGTGCCGCAGACGTCCACTGCGAGGGTGGTTGAACTCAACGCGGCGTTCTCCGTTTCCCGGTCCACGGACGATTCAAAGGATCCCCAATGACGTCAGGCAGGCTCGTCCCAACTCAACGCGCTTGCCGGCATCGCTGGCTTGACGGATGTCGATGTTAAGTGCAAATGGATATACCTTGCTATCCCGGCGGACCCAGCCGACCCACCAGCCGGTCCCGGGTTCCGGCGCGTTCTCCCAACCGGTTTTGCCATGCAGCGTCCAACCCTCACCCTCGTCCACCAGGATAATCTCGCTCACGCTGTCTTGGATCGCTTTTGGAAACGGAAGATCCTGCAGGGCCAGGTCGGCAAGGAACCGGGTCTGTTCTGCCGCGCTTATTTCCAGTGGACCGGCAAGCCAGAAGTTGTCGACCACGCTGCCGATATCTGCATTGCCATAGTCGATCCGAGAAACGCCGGCCTGCATCCGCGCCAGACCGATCCGACGTGCCAGTTCCTGATAGATGGCGACGTTGGACATGGCGATGGCCTCGCGCAGGGACATATCCCTTTCCCATGACCTGAAAGCCTGTGGTCGCCCGCCATAGGGCAGAACTTCGTCGACGCTCTCGACCGCGCCCACGCTCAGACCGATCAGGGTATTGGCGATCTTGAACGTGGAGGCCGGGACGAAACTGGTTTCGGCGCGGATCCGGTTATGGCCGACATAGCGGTCAGCCGCGACGTCATAGAGGACGAAGGTGCCATCGACGCCGGCAGCCTCGAATAACGACCGCATCTCAGGGCTTTCCTCCCAGTCTGTCGCATGGACTTGCAGGCTCAGCAGGAACGCAAATATGGCAGTGATCGTCTTCATGGCTTCCCCGGAATTGAACTGACCCGATCTCCCTGCAGCCCTTACCCGGGCAACGGTCGGAACTGATTGTTTGGACCTGGCGTCAGATAGACGATCTGGCTTGGCTCCAGGATGTCCACCCTGTGCCAGATGCCTTTCGGTACGATCAGCCCATCGCCCGGTGCGATATCCAATATCTCGACCGGGTCTGTCTCGAGCGTCACCCTGACCCGCCCTGATATGAGATACAGCACCTCATCTCCGTCGGGGTGCATTTCGCCGCCGTGCGGAGAGTTCGCGGTCATCGTGGCGATACCAAAAGTGACGCCGGACACCGGGATCGGCGGGTCCGGCCGTTCCGGCAGCAGGGATGCCGAAAGACCGCGATTCAGACCGACTACCTGGCTCGACGGATCGAAGCGTACCGCCCTGGTCATTGGTATCTCCTCCTACGGGCATGGTGTGGCACCGGGGTGCCGCGCTCAATATATTGTCAGATCACCGCGGGCGTCCACGAATCGGAACGGCCGACGCATCTGTCCGCTACGGGCCTGCCCGTAATAGAAGCTCATGCTCTCAATGAAAACGGGAATACCGGCTCGGCAACCGGGAAAGCACCTTTGCCCATCAGGTTGTTGCCGATCACCGGAGATTTTTTCGGCCTGGTCAAGCCGAGTTTATCCGTGCTGAAGTGGAACGCGACGACTTTGTCACCCGGGCTGGCCAGATAGGGATAGAGCACCTCAAATCGCGGGATGTTCTCGCTTACGATATCAAGGACATTCAGCTTGTCCCGGGCCCGGCGGAAAAAGACCAGGCAGCCCAGCTGCGGGATCTCGAAGATGCAGTCGCGCATTCGGTACAGGACATGGAACATCAGCAGTTTGTCGTTCAGGACACCGAAGCGATCAGACACGGGCGCACGCCGCCGTGCGTACTCATGGATCTTCTCCCGATCCCGCGCCAGGCCGGTGTCGAGCTTGATCATGCCCCCACGATTGGAACAAGGCACGACGTTTGTGGTCTCGATGAATTCCTCCAGGGGACTGAAGCCACAGCGCGCGTAGTAGGGTACGGCGTCGGTATCGGCGAACAGGAATATCCCCTCGTGTTTGCCCCGAGCCCAGGCGAGCCCCGCGTCGGTGAGCTCCCGATTCAGCCCTCTGCGGCGCCATTCGGGTAGCGTACCGACACCCGAGATCTGGGCCAGTCGCGTGTTCGCTCCGTTGATCACGACATCCAGCAGGTAGACGCACACATTCGAGACCACCTGGTCTCCATGGAAAAAGGAGAATGGCGTGTAGGCGTGGTCCCAGAAGCCGCCGTCGTCCCAGGCGGAAAAATCCAGGCCGTGGATCTTGTAGATAAACGCTTTGAACGCTGCCCGGGCGCTGCTGTCGTCCCAGTAATGGCTTCTGAATTGGAGATTCATGCGATCAGCCATTGAGCATGTCCATGGCCTGGCAGCCGCAGACAGCAGCATCGCGGGGCTGTCTCAGCCTTCCCGGACCATCAGTCCTTCCAGTTCCACCATTTTTTGCGTTCCGGATCCAGATCCTTGGATGTGGCAGCGTAGACCGCACAGCGGAAGGAATAGAGTACGCATCGATCGATTTTCTCGCCACGCAGCCGGCACAGGTCTGCGAACATCTGCTCCGGGTCTCTGCCGCGCAGATCGGCCGGGGCATGTAAGCCCAGATCCACCAGGTCCCGAGCCAGGCTTGGACCGATGCTCGGAAGCGATTGAAGTTGAGTCGGATCCGTTGGTTTGCCCATAAGTCTGCCCCTCTCGGTCTCGCGCCCGTTCTTCCCTGCGAATGTTTCCGACAACCGTGACGACCGCCGTAGCCTCGTCGTGTCATGGGCTAGTAGCCGGCTTCGAGGTGCGCGGAAATATCCCATTCGCCCCAGCGTCTTACAACCTTTCCATTGCGGATATGGATGATCTCGATACCACCGAAGTTCGTCAGCCTGTTGGTGGGGCCGACACCCAGGAACGGTTCACGATTGGTGCCTTCAGCCACCCAGCGAACCGCGACCTTCGAGTCAGTCTCGTCTACCACCAGATCGGTGATCCGGGTCTGAAGATCAGGGAAGACTCGGACCAGATCGGCAAGCCCGTCGGCGAAGCCCTGCTTTGTGCCCGGCCGGCCGGCCGGCGAGCAGTCCTGAAAAGAATCGGTATGCAGTGCGTCAAAGCGCAACCAGTTCACCGGAGCGCACCATAGCGATATCCACTCGGTGGCGATCTCGACAAGCTCCGCGTGGCTGTCCCTGTCAGACATCTCGATCCTGATCCAGCGGCAGACGGGACCGCCCGGCCGTCTAGACGGCCCGGGTGTAGGCGGTCTCCACGGCTTTGGATTCCGCACCATCAGGGCTGATGTTGTAAGCGGTGATGATCAGATGATCGTCATCGACAAGGTCAAACTCGGTCCTCCAGCCCCATCTTGGGTCACCCTCACCGACATCGTATTCACCGCGCACTTCAAAACCGCGTTGTGTGGCTCCACCCTGAGAAAACAGGATGGCGTAGTTCATGTGGAAGTCGTCAACCCAGGTGGATTGGAACAGTTTCGCCACCGTGTTGAATGCGATCATCTCTTCGCCTGATCGAAGTTTGTCCTGGATGTTGCCCGTATACGTGTGACGGAGAAAACGCCCGTCGAGGACGCCGGTGATCTCGCCGCTTACCGGCGATTCGTCGGCGAGCGTGTCCGGTTCGAACCATGTGCGGCATACGCCCTGCCAGCTGCCTGTCAACTTTTCGAACAATTCAGTCGGGTTCATGCGTACCGCCTCGGCTGTCAAAGCCACGGTCCTGCTTTACGACCCGCAGCGTGCCCGAGCGCGAATCGATCTAACGTACGGGACACGGCTGTCACGCTTGCCAAGGTCTGCCCCTGATACGGGTTCAATGATCAACGGCCAAGACAGCTTGCGCGGCGATAGGGGAATTCTATCCGGCGTTTTTCGCCGTCCATCTGACCCTCAATCCAACCGGTCAAAGCGTCCGGTGCGTCATATTGATAACCGATCCGCTGCGGGAAATCATGCTGCGGATTCTCGAAGACCACGCTCGAGTCGCTGATGCTGATTGAGAGAAACACCGCAGACGGTTGCCCGGACGGATACGCCTCATAAGCCAACAGATCGTCACGTTCCCTGATAACAACGATTTCGAATCCGACCAGGCGCTCGTCTCGCACCGTGCGGCTGACGCCGACCATGCTCTCGCCGCGCGGTCCCATCCAGTGTTCTTCGACCGATCCCCCCGGCTTCGTCAGCTCCCAGCAGCCCTGTAGCCAATTTACGCGCTGGATGCTGGCGGACGCAGTGTCCACCATGGTCTGCGCGGCTATCACGGCCACGGTAAGCAAGATGACTGATTTCATTTAGCCCCCAAGAGGCTGCTTGCCCGGTGCCTCAGTGCTATCAAGCATAGCTGAGTATTGCCGGATGGATGGCCGGATGGATCGCTGGATGGATGGCAGTGACAGGCCGTCAATAACGCAGAAAACCAAAAAACGCGATCAATACCAGGGTCAATACGACGCTGGGGCCGATCCCGGCTATCCGGCTCCCGAACGAGAGGTCGCGGTAAGCCCCGAGCGTCCTGGCCAGCAGATAGAGCGAGCAAATCAAGGTGATTACCAGCATCGCCAGCAGCACCAGCACGGCGTTGGCGGCGCCGGCAAAACCGCCTTCGGGGTTGGGTGCGAATCTCGGGACGATCAGGCTCAATATAGCGAGAAACGCGCACAAGCCGGATAAGCGGTAGATTTGTGTGTCAGTCGTTTTCACGGATCGATCCTCTGAACAGCATCACAGCGACTGGATGGTGCCTTGCGCAAAACGTCTGCCGCTTGCAGCGGATCACAGCCCGAGAAGTGCCGACACACGCTCGCGCAGCGCCGGCAGGAGGTCGCGTTCGAACCAGGGGTTGCGGCGTAGCCAGATGTTGTTTCTCGGGCTGGGGTGCGGAAGCGGCATGCGGTCCGGCCAGTGGTCGCGCCATGCGGCGACCAGTCCGGTAACCGAGGTATTGGCCGCGCCAAAATGGTAGGCCTGCGCATACTGGCCAAGAACCAGCGTGAGCTCCAGGCGCTTCAGGTGTCCGAGCATTTTCTCGCGCCAGGCTGGCGCGCATTCCGGCCGGGGTGGGAGGTCGCCGGACTTACCGGTACCGGGAAAACAAAAACCCATGGGCAGGATCGCGGTCTGCTTCGGGTCATAAAAGACCTCGCGCGGCACACCCAACCAGTCGCGCAATCGGTCGCCGCTGGCGTCGTCGAAAGGTGTGCCGGACTCATGGACCTTCTTGCCTGGTGCCTGGCCCGCGATCAGGATCCGCGCGTCGGGATGGAGCTGGAATACCGGGCGGGGACCCAGCGGCAGATGCTCCGAGCAGATCGTGCAGCCGCGCGCCTCTTCTGTCAGGGTTGAAAACGAACTCGTCATCAGCGCGGTCATCCTGTTCAAATTTGGCTATTCACGGAGCTGATCGATGCGCGGCATCGTGTTGACCTGATGCCGCATCAGGCTGAGTCCGTGCTCAATAATAGCTGGGGTCGTATGCGGTCGGCGTCGTCCACGACCGGTGCCGGCACTTCGCCGGCTGCGTCTGCGCCAAGCGCAAGGTAGAAGGCCGCGGCGTTCGGGTCTGCATCGATGGCCAGCCAGTCCTGGCCGTGGCGTGCCGCGTATGCGGCGGCATGACGGACCAGAGCCGCGCCGAAACCCCTGCGCATACAGTCCGGGCGTACCCAGAGGCACTCGATGGCCCAAGGCGCAGAGGATGGGCAGAGTTGCAGCACCGCGCCGATGCGCGGACCGTCGTCGATGACGAGTGTCGGTGCCGTTTCTATCGATTCCGGCGATATGGCCAGCTCATCTGCCCAGGTCTGAAGATCCTGCGGCGCGTAGCCCCAATGGGCCTTGGCGGAATACGCCAGCCGCGTCAGTTCGCTGCTCTCGCTGGGGCGTGCCTGTCGCACGGTTATCTTTGTCATTTCCTTGCAGCTCGTTCCTGTCAATGATGATGCGCCTGTTCTTCCGGCCTGGCGAATCCCGGGAACCGTTCGCTGGCGTATTGCGCGTGGCAACGCGTGCAGCTTTCCACAAGATGGGCGTAATGGAATACGGTCAATTCGGCGTCTTGGGCTGCGGCGGCGGCGCCGAGCCGTTCTGCCCGCTGATGAAAATCGGCATCGAGTCGTTTGAAGCGATCGGGTAACGCGTGCTTCAATTCGCCTGCCTGGGCCGGCGTCAGGGATTGTTTCATGATGTAACTGGCGCTGATCTTTGCACTGGTCTCCTGAATAGTCCGCCAGTCTGCCGCCGCTATCGATAGCGCGATGCCCTGTATCCCGTTCGAGATCTCACGCATCTCGGCACGCAAGAGCTGAAGCAACTCCGGTGACAGATGTATGACCTGATCCGGATGCGGCGCTTCGTCAGCCCGGATGTGTGTTGTGCAGACAAACAGGCTGGCGCAGACGCAGATTTTGGCCATAATGGGGGATTTCATCGGTTCACGCGCTCCTGCAAAGTGGCCATGCGGGTCGCAGAGCCTAGGGTTTTCGCGATGGGACGACCGCCATCGTCCCCATCAGCTTGGATACCAGCGTCTCGGTCGAATCCGTTACGCAGAAGACCGCAGACTCGACAACCATCAGCGTCCGCCCGGGTTTCATCACGCTGGCGCGACAGACCAGATGGTCGCCTCGGGCAGGCCGGAGCAGGTTGATCTTGAACTCGGCCGTCAGCACGATCTCGCCTGGCCCGATCAGCGTGCCGGCGGCGGCACCGGCGGTGTGATCCGCCATGGTCGACTGAACGCCGGCATGCACGAATCCATCCTGCTGCAGATGTCGCGGCTGGATCTCGAGCGTCGTCTCGCATTGCCCGTCTCCGGCAGAGGCCAGTTCGATCCCCAGCTCAGCAATAAACGGCGCGTCCAGGAAGATGCGGCGGATCTCCTCGATATTAATCGGCGCATTCATCGAGGCCAGGGCCCCTCCCGATCAGGCTTTTCGGACTCCTCATCCATAATAAAGCGCGACGATCCCGAAGGTGTTATTTGTGCCGTGGGCGAGGGCAGCCGGCCAGATCGACCAACGCGCTGCGACGGTGACCGCACCGAAGACCAGCCCGCTGAATGCAGAACTGACGATGCCGGTAGGTCCCTGGTAGCTGTGGACCAGGCCGAATAGTGCCGCCTGCAACACGAGCGCGACGATTACCGCCGCGCGAGTGTCGCCGAGCGCGTAGGCGATCCCGCGCAGCAGCACGATGCGGTAGGCAAGCTCCTCACCGAATGCGGCAAAGGTCCAGCTGGCCAACAGCAGAGCGGCGAGCGCCGTCGCTGAACCTTCCACATCAGAGAAGCGTTCCAGATTGCGCGGCCCTCCAAACAATGCTTCGAGCAGCGGCTCAATTGCGAACGAGGACAGACGCAGTATTGCCACCGCGAGGACCGCCAGTCCGATATGACGCCAATTCAGGCGGATCCCGAAGCCAAGCCGATTGAGCGGCAGACCGGACCGCGTCAGCCATATCGCGAAAACCACGCTGACGAAAATGTATCCCGGTGTGGCGTATCCGCTCAGCGGCGTAAGTGGACCCGGATGGAACGAAGCGAAGCGAAGCGCGCCCATCAGCAACAGCCCCAGGGCCAGGCCGGTGGTCAGGCCCGCTATCCGCGCCCTCGACGGCTGAGTCATGGTGTCTGGCTACTCCGCGCCTCGAGCCCGTCCAGAAAACGCGCACGCTGTTCATCGGTCGGAACAAAGCAGGTGTCCCGCTTACCGAACCAGCGGTAGCGATGACGCGCGATCACCCCATATATCCGGTTCCGAAGGCCCCGGGGTATGACCCGCAACACCCGCAGCCAGCGCCAGCGCCCCAGATCTCTGGCAATCTCTAATGCCGCATCGGACTGCACGAAAGCCTGCGTGCCTCTAAGCAGCAAGAAGGTGTGTGCATCGGCGGGGTCGATGCCGTGCCGCTGGAGTAAGTCGTGTCCCAGTGGACTCTGCATCGGCGCAAAGCGGATAGCGCCCCTTCTGTCATATTCCAGGATAAATCGCACGCTCGCCGAGCAGAGGTTGCACAAACCATCGAAGACCACGATGTTTCCCTCGCTGCTATTCACGGCTCTCCTGCGCGTCGGCTCGCAGGCCTCAGAAAGTGGGGCAGGACGAGCCCGCGGTCATGACTGGAGGGCCTCGAACTCGGCGAACATCTGCTGTGCTTCGTCAAGGCTGGCCAGCGGTACATAATCGCAGG
Source organism: Gammaproteobacteria bacterium (assembly GCA_049669065.1). GTDB lineage: Bacteria > Pseudomonadota > Gammaproteobacteria > Steroidobacterales > XN24 > CAMYOC01. Next base: position 9,689 of record JBATKC010000426.1, on the reverse strand, counting down.
CACCTTCGAATTCGCGCCACAGCGCCTGAACGGCAGGGTTGGTGTGCGCCTGGGCGATGGCGTCCGCGGACAGCCATTCGAACACCTCGAGGACGACGCCGTTTTCTGCCTGCATCAGGTACGGCGTTTTGTCAGTCACGAGATTTTCCGCCCGCAGCACGCGATAGTGCTTCTCGATCGCGGCCGCCAGCGCCGCTTCCTGTCCCGGCTTTGGCTTGAAGGCAGCGATGACAAAGCGACCCATGGGTACTCTTCCTTCCGATCTATCCAAGACTGATCAAACACATTGGGGCATCCTCCATACTCATTGAAGGCGTCGTCCCAGCGGCGAACATCATTGGCCCTGCGCCATCGGGATTGGAGGCACTCTATCAAGCATAGCCCTTGCGGCAGAACGACGAGCAAGGTGTCGATCAAGTGAGCTCGAACAGCGGCCGCCAATCTCGTACCGAGCGCAGGTCCCGAAGACTCTGCCACTAAACGTGTTGATCGACCAGGATCGGATTTCCGTCAGGATCCACCGCGGAAAAACTCGCTGGACCGCTGGTGGTCTCGTCCGCTTCGGACATCAGCTCCACGCCCTGGGCTTTCAACTGGCGTTGTAACTCGCGTACGTCAGTAAATGAGTCGACCGGCGATGCACTTTTGTCCCAGCCCGGGTTGAAGGTCAGACAGTTCTTGTCAAACATGCCTTGAAACAGACCGATCGTGTGATCACCGTTCCGCATGATCAGCCAATTCTGTGCGGCGTCTCCGCCAACAATCGCAAAGCCGAATTTCTCGTAGAAGGTCTTCGAGGCGTCGATGTCCTTGACGGCGAGGCTAACCGAGAATGCGCCGAGGTTCATGATCTTCTCCTTTGCTGGTCTGCTGGCGGGCGTTCGACTGCGTGACCGGACAACAAACACGACAATAGCTTGAGGACCGGCTGACACAATCCGCGGCGGAGCCTGTCTCAGGCCGGGCGAGTTGGCGTCTGGTAGCAGTCATTCTGACATGTGTCGGATCTCTGAATCCAATAAGCCTGGCGGCGGCGCGAGGGCCGGATAACGCGCGCAAAACCGCCTTGGACTATTTAGTTCATTCTCGCTTGCTGCGCAATGCGATTCATCCATCGGCCATTCAAACTGATCTCATTTCGCATCGTGGAGGGTGCTCCTGCGAGTCACCGGGCGCGATTCGCACCCTATGGATAGCGGCGTTTTGTCTCAGCAATCGAGCCCGCGACGAGTTGTTCCAGGACGTCTAGTCTGACGTCGGAGAGCTTGCGGACAGACAGACATGACTTGCCCATCTTGTGCTTGCCGAGTTGCTCCAGAAACTCGGCATGGCCGTCAAAGTAGGCCGTCAGGTAGATGCTTATGTCTCTTTTGCGCGATGAGAATCCGGTCAGGCAGGAATCGCCCTCTCTACCGCTTTCGTATCTGTAGTGGTAGCTGCCGAAACCGACGATGCTTGATCCCCACATTTTTGGCGGCTGCCCGGAGATTCTGGACATGAGTCCGACCAACTCGCGGCAGTCCTGGCGCCGGGTTTCGTCGGCGATCGCATCCAGATACGCCTCGACGCTCGCCTCGGTCTGTTTTGTCTTGTTCTCCGCCATGGTCACCTCCTGAGCCTGCGAGCGGCACGAGCCCTGGAGACCTGTTCCAGTGTGGCTAGCGGCGCCATGCGCGTCTTGCTGCACCGCGCCCCCCGGCCATTGTTATCCGCCTCTGGCGGCTCATCGTCAACCATGCCTCATTATCCGGGCCGTTAAGAGCCGGGCTTTGACCTCGTTGAGCTGGTTCAGGTCCTCGCTGATGATCCGGGCGATATTCTCCAGGTAACCGTCGATGGCTGCCTGTGATTGCCTGTCGCTATTCCAGGTATCGATCTGTAACGCCAGCAGGATCCCGGCGATAACCAGCACTATCTCGCCCACCGCATACAGCAAGTAATTATTAAACTGCTCGTTGGCAAAAAACCTTCGTTTGATCGTTCTCAGGAACAGCATGTGCGATCAGCCAGGGTCCGGGATCGACCCTCTCTAACACAAGCGGGGGGGTACCTGGCCGCAATTGAGTAAAAAGCGGAGACGGTCTTATCTTGTTGCAGAGACTCGGCGGGACAGGCAGCGAGGGATGACCAGCGTAGTCAGCTCGCGGCGCGCTCCGCTTTCAGCGCGAGGATGCGCTCGTCCGCCCAGGCGCTCACCGAACAACAATAGGCGCTCCTGGAGACGTTGATCTCGATCACGTTCGAATACTGTTTGAGCTTCTCGAATGCCCCGTGGATCAGTCTCAGCAGGTAGACGTAGTCCAGCTCGATGCTGGGTTCGAATTCCTGCAGAAGTGCGCGGACGGCATCCGTCAGCTGGTCCTGCGTATGATCGACGAACAGATCGCAGAGTCGATTGGCGAAGACCGCCAGATCCCGCGTCCGCTGGGCGCCATCGATGGGCACACCCACAGGACCGGGCGGCAGGCCCCTGATGGCGTCGACAATCGAACGCGGCAGGCTCCATGTCCGGGCCACCGCGGCGCCGAGCTCCGCATAGCTGACCCCGAGGACTCCACGGGAGGCGGCGGTCTTGTCCAGCTTGTGCTGCAGGCGCTGGATGACGATCTCGTCATACTCCTCGGCGAAGTAGTAGATCACCAGGTTCTCGCCCAGGTTCTGGCACATCCCGCAGATAAAGGCCTCCTCGGCATCCGGCAGGTCGGCGCGCTGGGCCAGGTGGCGGGCGATCAGACCGGCCAGGAAAGACTTGATCATCGAATCCCTCAACACGGCGGAGTCGCCTTTCAGGTGCCCGAACAGGGTCAGGGTATTCGCCGTCATCCGCACCGTGTCCAGACCCAGCACGACCACCGCATGGGAGATGCTGGTGATCTCGGTCGTGCGGCTGCCATAGAACGCCGAATTGACCAGCTTGAGCAATTTGCTGGTCAAGGCCAGGTCCCGGAGGATCACATTGGCCAGTTTGTCGGGCGAGGCGCCCGCATTGTCTCCGGTCAATCGGTTGATATCCGCGAGCGTGCTGGAGATCGTCGGGAAGTCTTTTTTGCGCTGCATCCGCCGCATCAGGAAGTCGATGGTGCCGTGATTCGGACTGTCTGATGCGGGCTTGTCACCCAGCCCGGATTCAGTCAGAAACAGTTCGAATGCCTCATCCATGGTCGAGCAATCGGCATATCGCCCCATCGGGTTCTTTTCAAACGCACCGGCGAGAAAATGGGCGAAGGCCTCGCCGTGCGGATCGGCGTTCAACACGGACAGATCCACGGCTGAGTCCACGATCCGCTGTTGGATCTCCTCGATCGATCCACCCTGCATGGCGTGATGACCGGTGACCAATTCGTAAAACGTACTCCCCAATGCGTACACATCGGTCCAGGTTCCCAGCGGCATCCCGAGGAAGTGTTCGGGTGCCATGTAGCGCAGCGTCCCTGTCGCAAGCTCACTGCCGGCCGCGGGGGCCGTGGCGAATCGGGACAGGCCGAAGTCCATGACCCGCGGCGTGTTGTCCTGATCGATCAGGATATTCCTGGGGCTAAGGTCGAGGTGCAGGACGTCGGCTGTGTGCGCGGTGGCGAGCGCCTTGAGGATGGAGGAGAACAGCGGCACCGCATCCTCGACAGAGTAGGGGCCGCGGGCCTTGAGCACCTGTGTGAGTGTCTCACCCTCGACATACTCGAACACGAGATAGGGGCCGACCGGGCATTCGCCAGCGTCATAGATGGGCACGATATTCGGATGATTGAGCTTGCTGGAAATAAGCGCTTCCAGCGGCGCCCCGTTCTCGCCTGTCGCGCTGAGCTCCGCAGCCGATGCGGTCAGGACCTTGATCGCGACGAATCGATCCAGCCTGGGGTCCTTACCCAGATAGACCGAACCCTGAGACCCCTTCCCCAGGGGCCTGACCAGTTCGAATCGGCCTATCGTGTATTTCTTGTCCTCGGTGATCATCCGCTCTCACATCCCTGCGCCATGCCTATTCGGGCAGCATCTTCCGGATCAATACCGGAGCCGCCATCCGGACGGTCTTCCAACAGTAGATAACGGCCGCGTGGGAAAATTCTTTAGCGAAACAGGGGGTGGGTCGGTGGTACTGAGACCTGCGTCTTGTGATGAGCCGCCCGGGAGCCGACTATGGTCAGCGCCGGGGACGCTGCGATTGGCAGCCGATACCTGGGTGGGGGCGAAAAAAATCAATCAGGCAGACGGTTGCGGTGGTCCACCCCAGGTCTTCTTTTCTCACTCAGGTCCAACTCTCGATCCTCATCGATTAGTGACGCCAGCTTGCAGGGTACTATCCTCCCAGCTGGAACTTGAGCAAGCACACCGGTGCCAATGGAGTGCAGCGGCATGGTCAACCGAGTGCGGTCCGCTGTCAGGAGCATGCCTACCAGAGCTCCGGGTCGCACAAAGAAGTGACGCAGGAGATTTTGACAGGTGACTTGCCACTAATCGGTTCGCTGAGCGCGACGCCCTGCCAGCCAAACGGAAATTGAAGCGCGTAGGGCGGGATGTATCGGGCAGCAGCGTCCGCGCTGAAACCGAACCGACTGTAATAGGAAGGATCGCCATAAACAAAGAGGACATCCACACCCATTCCTGATAATTGCTGCATCCCGTGTTGTATCAGTTTTGAGCCAATGCGCCGTTTCTGAAGCTCGGGGTGGACACCAAGTGGCGCCAGAATATAGCCCCGCCACTTCTTGTCGGTGTCGATTGTCACGGGACTGAAGGCCACGTGGCCGACTACAGCACCGTCCGTTTCGGCCACGAGGGAGATTGTTGCGGGAGTTGTTTCTTCTGCAAGCAGATTGATGGCAAGCCTCGAGACCATCTCCCGCTCGTCTTCCGAGAAGGCTGCCAAACAGACACGGCGGACATCGTCCCGATCAAGGCTTGTTGCTATGCGGATTTGCACGATCTGCTGCTAGCTGGCGAGCTCTCCTGCGCCGGCGCCTGGCGGCAGTGTTGGCGTATATGCAAGGCCGGCGTCAGGCGCGGCCAGTGGCCGGCGCAGCGCATTGTCAGGCGGCATCGAACTTTGTCGGCTCGACTTTGGACAGATCGATAGTCTGCCTTGCGCTCCACAAGTCGTGGGCGTGCTGCATCGCGAGCCAGCTCTTCGGCGACCTTCCCGATGCCTTCGACAGCCGAAGGGCCATTTCAGGGCTGATACCGCTCCGGCCGTTCACCAGTCGGTTCACAGTCGATGGCGCGACGCCCAAGCTTTCCGCGAGAGAGCGAACACTCAAGTGAAACTGACCTGCTCCCCTGTAGCCGGGCCAGTATGAGCTTAGTAAAGTTCGTTTTCAGAGGAGAAGACGAACATGAAGAAGCGATTCACCGAGCAACAGATTGTGGCGATCTTGAAGGAAGGCGAAGCCGGGGTTGCGGTCAAGGAGATCTGCCGCAAGCACAACATCTCTGATGCCACGTTCTACACCTGGCGCAAGAAGTATCACGGGATGGAGACCGGGGATCTCAGACGCCTGAAGCAGCTTGAGGATGAGAACCGGAAGCTGAAGCGCATGTTGGCGGACTCCATGCTGGACAACGATGCGTTGAAGGCTGCGCTGTCAAAAAAATACTGACCCCACGAGACAAGCGCCGGGCGATCGCTGTGATGCAGGATGAGACCGCTATATCACAACGCCGCGCCTGCCATCTGGTGGGGTTGTCACGATCAGTATTCAGCTATCGTTCCGCGAAGCAGCAAAGCGACGCAGCGCTGCAGGGCCGTCTCCGAGAGCTGGCGGCGGAGCGCAAGCGCTTTGGCTATCGACGCCTGCATGTCCTGCTGCGGCGCGAAGGCCATGTGGTGAACCACAAGAAGCTCTACCGACTGTATCGCGAGGCGGACCTTGCAGTCCGGCGCCGCAAGCGCCGACGCGGCATCGCCGTGGCCCGCCAGCCACTTGAGCTGCCTACGTACGCCAACCAGGTCTGGTCGCTGGATTTCGTCATGGATTCACTCGCCAACGGTCGGCGGCTGAAGGTCCTCACGGTCGTCGATGATGCCAGCAAAGAGGCTATCCTGATCGAGCCGGCCCACAGTCTGACCGGCAATGATGTTGCCGAACTGCTCGATCGTGTGGCCCAGTTCCGAGGCTATCCCGAGGCGGTACGCACGGACCAGGGACCCGAGTTCACCGGCAGGGCCTTCGATCAGTGGGCCTATGAACATGGCGTGACGCCGTTATTGATCCAGGCCGGAAAACCGACGCAAAATGCCTACATTGAGAGCTTCAACGGAAAGCTCCGCGACGAGTGCCTCAACGAGCATTGGTTCCGGAGCCTCCAACAGGCGAAGAAAATCATCGCGGCCTGGCGCAGAGACTACAACGAGCAGCGGCCCCATTCATCGCTCGGCTATCTGACCCCAGCCGAGTTCGCGGTCAAACAGCGGCAGCACAATATGGATTTCCTGGGACACCAGGCAAATGAATAATTGTTGGACTTTACTAAGATCCGCGTGGCCCTAAACTCGGGGGCAGGTCACAGCGGCCGAAGCAAGCGCGTAGCGCTTGGTGAGGTCCGACTGCATGCGCTTGTTATGCGCAAATCTATTGTCCATTCGAGATTGCCTGTTTGACTATAGAAGTAACAGTCTCAGAATTTATGCCTCGATCTTTGCAGTACTGAGATTGGAGCCAAACCGAAAGTTGTTTTTGGCCTTTGCTTGCATTGCACCCGATGCAACACAAAGCAATATTTTCTCGGGTAATGATTTTCGCATCATTGATGATGTGTTCCCAACTCGCTACTGATTTTCTAGCGACACTTGGCGAGGCAAATTCAATACCACAGTACACGCACTTTTTATCTCGTTCTCTGACTTCCTTTTCTAACCAGGCTGGAATGTTCCAGTTATTCGCCATATGAGGATCTCGGACATTTACGCATAACGTCCAGGATAACCGGGCCGGTAGTTGACGTGAACGAGCGAAGCGAGCCAGCCCGGCTGTTCCGGCTCCGGTTCATCCGTTTGTTCTGCCGTTTTCCCATTTTGCGGATCTTAATCTCAGGCATTTCCAGCCCGCGTTTCGCGCACTGCTCGACGAATGAACGATCTTGCCGTCGTATACTGTCGGACCGTGTTCAAAGAGATCCAACGCCTAACGGGATAACTTCCAGCGCCAGGGAATACCCCTGTATCAAGAAGCTCATGATCGCTCAGGCTGTCAACCAGCTTGAGGACCTTCGAATAGCCTTTGTCTAGCCGCTCGCGGACTGAGGCGTAAGACTCTCGCCTGGCACTTTTTGCGATATCATTGTTCAGTCTCGGGGTTTCGTTCCATCGGTAGCCTAGCGCCGGCGTAACTGGCGAGCCGCCTTTGCGCCACTCGACAACCCACGCGACCACGTTATCGGTCCACCACGTCCTGACGGAGAGAAGTTCCTTGACAGTCCAGTCGTCAATGCAATGCATCGAGCCAAGCCGAGGACCACCTTGTTCGATCTCCGACCGCAACTTCCCGTAGGAGGTATCGAGTTGCGCGACTAACTCCGCCCTCGTCTTCGGAATCGGCATCTCGCTATTTCACCCTCGTCCACAAGCGGCAGAACGCATTAGCTCAGCGGCCCGGGTATTGACCGGCGCGCGCCTTGCTCTGCAAGGGGCGTGACGGGGACATCGGGTCCGCTGCAGCGACTTGTTAGACGTCAAGAAGCCCATTTCATATGAAGCTTCTTGTTCTCGGCAGCACACTCCCGAAGATACAGATTGATCAGACTCTGATAGGGAATGCCGCTCTCTTCAGAAAGGTTTCTGAAGTAGGCGATCGTATCCTCGTCCAGCCGAATCGTAAGCTGCTTCTTCGGCTTCTTCAGATACGGGTTCTTAACGGATTTCGAGAAGTCGTAGGATTTCTTCATGGTATGAACTCGGAGTATTGACGTCGTTCGGACCGATCCGCCTTCCTTGCCGAGATGATCCTTATGAGCTGGTCGTTTTCTCGATAGCAATGGACTACAACCAGAAGTCGGAGCTTGATGCTGAGACCTAGCAGGACAAAGCGATCCTCGTCTTCCGAATGCTCCGGGTCCGCAATAACTCGAGCGTTCTCGTCAAGAAACGCGGACTTTGCCTCCTGGAACGCGATCCCGTGTTTCTTGAGGTTCTCCTTTTCCTTTCGATCGTTCCACTCGAATCGGAGGTCGCTCATGCCTACAGTGTAACTACATTGTAGGGCCTGTCAATCTGACGTCTAACGCCTGCGCTCAGCGGCGGGCGAAGCCCGTCCGCTCCAGCGCGTTGTTAGGCGGCAGGTGGTGAGAATCTAGCCATTTTCAGTCCCGAACCTATGATGTAGCTTGCGGAGTGTCTGACGAAGCGGCTGGCTTTGCAGACCTAGCCGCGTCTCGAACGGCCGCAAAGTCCTCCGCCACATTCAGCGCAATTTGCGCACGCTTCAGCGCCAGCCGCCCATGGTACTCGGCGGCATCTCGCATTTCCGGGTCACCGAGCAATGCGAGCGAGCGCAGCGCCTTTTGTAGCCGGACCGACACCTCGACCACGCCAGCGCCGTCGCGGGCAATCGCCGTGAAGGCATCATCGAACATGTCCCGTACGGAGAGCTCGGGAACTTCTACGCGATCGTAGTGCGGAGCATTTTCATCTCCAGCCGCCGCGGGCTCACTCCAAAGAGCAAAGAGCCGAAGCAGTGTTCCGACGATATCGATCGCCGTGCCGGGATCATTGACCGCGGGCGACAAGGCGCGGCCGGCGATTTCCGACAGCACCACCAAGCCAAAGCGCGGGTCGTCGTCGAAAAGACGATCGCCTCCGATCTTGAACGACTTGACCACCCGCTCGCAGTCAATTGGGTTCTGTTCGCTTGGTCGCGTGCTGACGTACGCCAGTGCCTGGTCAGGGGTGGCGAACGTTCCCGGCAGAGCGGCGACCTCCACCCGCACCTGGGCTTCCTCGGCCCAGGTCTGAAGCGCGGCCATGTCGATGTGTTGCACGTAGCCTACGCCCGCTGCGAACACTGCTCGTCCGCGCACCCGTGACCGCGCCGCCACACCGCGGAGGGTTGGTGCATCCCGCCGCCGCTTCAGGGCCCCGGCGGTCGCCTTTTCGAGCTTATCGATCGTCGATCCTAAACGGCCGAGGCGCGCGATGCCGTCAACCCAGCGGACAAACGTGACGATTACCACGCCGAAAACGATCACCGTCAGGACGAAGGTGATAAAGAGGCCCGCCGTCTCGAAGTAGTCGTTCTTGACGGCGGTGAGAGCCACGATACTGAAAATGAATGCACCAACGAAGGTCGAAAGAGCGTTTTGCGATGCGTCGTCGGCGACGACCAAAGTGAACGACCGCGGAGTTGCCGTGCTACCTGCCGAGGCGTAGGCGGAAACCATCGACGCCACCGAAAAGGTGGCGATTACCAACATGCTGCCGGCCATGACAGACAGCAGCGTCTCGATGGCGTCCGCTGAAATCACAGGCACGAGCTGCGCCAGCGTCGTGTCATCAGCGAGTTTTGCGGCGAACGCGGCCACGATCGATAGCACGCAAACCGCCAGTGGCTTCACCCAAAGCCGGTCGCGAAACCGATTGAGGAGAAATCTGACGCGATCCGGTGAAATAATATGGGCCATCTCGATCTCTTTCCGCCGCCTAACGCCTGAGCTCAGCGGCCCGAGCACTGACCGGCGCGCGCCTTGCTCGGCAAGGGGCGTGA
>JBATKC010000425.1:0-20719 GCA_049669065.1 Gammaproteobacteria bacterium | reverse complement strand
GCCCTGATCATCAGATAGTTCATCAGGGTAAAGCGTTCGGCTGCTGCAGCATCGAACGGCAGCTCGAGTTCATCCGACGGCTTGTGGTAATGGGTCTGGAGGAAATGCATAAAGCCGGCGCCGCCATCCATGGCCGGATCCGGCGAGCTGAATCCCGGCATCAGATACAAAGCGGGGACGCCACGTTTTACAAACGAGTATTGATCGCTGCGCACGAAAATGGTCTCTTCGGGCAGCGGATCCGGCGCCAGCTCGAATCCCGCTGCCTGCGCCGCCCGGGCGGCCGGCTCGATCAGACTCGAATGTTCGGCGCCAAACGCGATCATGTCGGTCGTCTCGTGGGTAAACACCGGCATATCCAGATTGATGTTGGCGACGATCTGATCGATAGGCACGGTCGGATGTTCGGCGAAATAATCCGAGCCGAGCAGGCCTTTTTCTTCACCGGTCACTGCGAGGAACAGGATCGAGCGCGACGGTCGCGTCTCCGCGCGAGCCATCGCCCGCGCGACTTCGAGCATGATCGCGATCCCGGTCGCGTTGTCATAGGCACCGTTATAAATCGTGTCGCCGTCGTAGTCGGCGCCGACGCCGATATGGTCCAGATGACCGCTCAGGACGACGTACTCCTCGGCCAGCGCCGGGTCCGAGCCACGTAGCAGACCGGCCACGTTGTACGCCTTATGCGGTATCTGTTCCGAGCGCCTCGACAGACTGACCGTGAGTGGCAGCGGCATGGCCCGCGGCCGGCCAGCGGCCGCCTCGTCGTAGAGCTGATCCAGGGTAATGCCGGAGCCGGTCAGCAGTTTCCTGATGCCGGCCGGGCTGAGGATGGCACCGCCCTGGATCGGCGGGTACAGGCCTTGCACGTCCCCGTCGGCGTTGATCCAGCGCATGCCGGTGAAGCCGAAGGCCTTGACGGTATCCTCCCAGGGCTGACGCCCGGCTTGCTCCCGGGTGGGGAAACTGATGATGCCGATGGCACCGCGGCGGGCGGCGTTTTCCACCTTGGAGCGGCTCGAGTAATAGGCACGCTGGTGGCTGGCGAAGGCCGCGGGCGCGCCGCTGAACCAGGCCACCACATGGCCTTCCACATCGAGATCCTGATAGTCGTCATAGCCCAGTTCCGGCGCCGTGACCCCATAGCCGACAAAGGTCACCGGCGCATCGATACGGGTCTCGGCGTCGACATAACTGCCGCCCAGCACATAGTCCTCATGCCAGACCATGGGCAGCTCTCCGCCAGCAGCGGTGCGCAGCGTCATCGTCGCGCTATCCTCGACCAGCCGGCCCTCGACGGTGTCGAAATACTGGAACCAGCTGTCCTCGTCGCCGGCGGGCTCGAGACCGGCCATGGTGAAGACCGAGGCGACGTAGCGGGCCGCGAGATCATAGCCCCGGGTGCCGGTATCGCGGCCTTCGAGCAGATCGTCGGCAAGAAATTCCACGTGGGCGCGTAATGCCCGGGCGTCGAATGTCGGCGGCGCGGTCGAATCGTCCGCATGCGCGCAAAGCGGCAAGGTGGTCACGGCAAGCAACAGGAGAGTGGCGCGTTTTCTTATCATTGAGTATTTCCTGGGCGGGATGACCGCCGGGGCGCGTATTCCGATAAAGACAGTATCGCGGGCGTGCGGTTCCAGTGCTGCGGCATCGCTGGCGCATCCCCGCTATAGTTCAGGCGGCAGCTTAGCAGAGTCATACACGGTGCCCGGAACCCGATGATCTACGAATACATGCGACGTCCTGAAGTGTGGGTCCTGCTTATCGCGGGGGTGGCCTGGATTGTGACGGCCGCCGATCAGAGCCTGCCTGTGCTCGTGCTTGGCGCGATACCGGGGGCGCTGATGCTGGTGGGTGGAGCGGGGACCCTGATGTTCCCGGGTGAGCGCGGTCTGACACGCAGCGCGGGTCTCGGCGGCCTGCTGGGATTGTTGATGGTTGTCCCCGTGTTGCTGATCGCGACCGGCACCGCGATCTGGCTGGGGATACTGGCCGCGGCTGCGCTGGTGGCGGCAGGTTTGTTGCGGATCAACCATATCGCGGTGCCGGAAAAGATCGAACCGCCAGCCCCGGGCGTCCGCGGCGGTGCCGAGGTCGGATTGGATGAGGCAGTGCTGGGCCTGACCTCTTTGCTGATGCCGCCCTTTGCCAGCGGCGAGCAAGCCCGGATCGCAACGGAACTCGAGCATGCCCTGGCGTTGTTCGAGCGGCGCGGATGGCTGGATGACCCGTCCGGCTACCATCCCGCGCCGCCGCCCCTCGAAGAGGGCCAGATCCAGTCGAGCCGGGCCCGCAGCGCCGGCTGGGACTTTGAGGCCATGCGCTTCGACAGCGGCTTTATTCCGCAGGAAGACACGCCTGGCCGGGATCGATATCTCGGCTACACGCCTTGCCGCGAGGCGCACGCATGGGCGATGCGCGGCGCGCCTGACGCGCCCTGGCTGATCTGCATGCATGGTCTCGGCATGGGCGTGCCGTGGATCGATCTCAAGGTGTTTCCGGTCAGCCTGCTGCGCGAAGAGCTCGGCTTCAATCTGCTGTTTCCGGTCATGCCCATGCATGGCCCGCGCCGGCGGTTCCCGGTCAGTGGGAACGGCTTCCTCGTCGGTGACGTGATGGACACGATCAACGCGGTCAGTCAGGCGATCTGGGACGTGCGCCGCTGGTTGAGCTGGCTGCGCGCCACCGAGCCCGGGCCGACAGGTGTGTTTGGCGTCTCCATGGGCGGTTATGCCGCAGCCCTGCTGGCCGGTCTGGAGGATGACATCCAGTGCGCAATCCCCGGTGTTCCGGCTACGGATATCGCGTCGCTGCTGTGGTGGCACAGCAGCACGGCCGCCATCGAGGCGTCCGCGCGCAAGGGTCTGACCTTGAGACGGGCAGCGCGGGCCTATCGGGTCATCTCGCCGCTCGGTGTGACACCGCTGCTGCCAAAGGCGAAGCGGCATATCTTCGGCGGCATCTGGGACAGCTTTGTCCCCGCCAGCGAGGTGCACAAATTATGGGCCCACTGGGAGCAGTGCGACATGCTCTGGTACCCCGGTGCCCATCTCACCGGCGGGACCCACGAAGACGTGCGCCGGTTCGTGACCGCAGCGCTGCGTCAGGATCTGCTGCCGGCCGCCGACCAGGGGGATTGAGCTGGAGCAGCTATCGTCAAGAGACGCGTCGTTCCTGCAGCTTGAGGCAACTCACGCGCCGATGCAGCTCGGAGCGGTGCATCTGTTTGACAGCGGCGCTGCGACAAGCGCGCCGGATTTCGAAGCCTTCCGGGACCATCTTGATCAGCGGCTGCAGTTCTGGCCGCGGCTGCGCCAGCGCATCGTCGAGGTACCGCTCAATGTAGCCTGCCCGTACTGGCTCGACGATCCGGACTTTTATCTCGATCATCATCTCAGCCGTGTCACGCTGAACACGCCGCGTAACCAGCAGTCGCTGATGACGCTGGCGGCGGATGTATTCAGCCGACCGCTGGATCGTCGACGGGCGCTGTGGAGCATCACCTATGTCGAGGGTCTGTCTCGGCTGGCCGGCCTGGGCGCCGGCTCCTTTGCGCTGATCACCCGGGTCCACCAGGCGATGGCGTCGGATCTTGGCATCGACGACATGCTGTTGCGGATCACCGGATCGTCGCCAACCCACACGCCGCCACCCTATCGTGCCTGGCGACCGGAGCCGGTGCCGAGCGATGCGCAGATGCTGGCCAAGACCTATGGCAAGGCCTTCAGCAACCCGGTAGAGCTCGCGCGGCTGGTCGCGCGTGGCGCGATGGTCGCCGCTCAGGTGGTCAGAGAGGGGACCGCCCGCAGACGCGACATGCCGCCCCACATTTACGCCGCACCGCCGACCCGATGGAACAAGGCGGTGACGCCGGCACGCCGCATGGCGGTGGCCCGGGTCCCTCTCTCCAGCGTGTGCGCAATACGTAAACACGCGGGGGAAGCGCAGATCAATGACGTGGTCGCGGCCCTCTGCGGTGGTGCATTGCGCAATCTGTTCGCGTCCGGGGGTGTATTGCCCGAACAGCCGCTGGTGGGTCTGTGTCCGGTGCTGAGCCGGGTCGATGACAAGCCGGCGGCGCTGCCGATGCTGCTGCCGCTGGCGACAGACGTAGACGATCCGGCTGCGCGACTGAAGGGGATCAGCACGGCGGCGGCGAGATCGGGTCTGTATCGCAGCGCCATTGCGCTCCAGGAAATCTCCGGCCGCGCGCCGATGACGCTGGCTGTCGAGGGCATCCGCCTGTATACGGGTCTGCATCTCGCCGATCGGTTCCGTCCCATATTCAATCTGGTGTGCCTGTATATGCCGTCCACGGGTGAGCCGCGTTACCTGATGGGCGCGCGGCTGAAGAGCCGCTACTTTGCGTTGCCGCTGCTCGATGGTCAGGGATTGACGGTGACCGCCAGCAGCTGTGATGACCAGATGGATCTGACGGTGCTGGCGTGTCCGGATTGCGTGCCGGGGCTGGATCGCTGGCCGGCGGCGATAAAACAGGCGCTGCGCGCCCTGACCCGGGCCTTCGCCTGAACGGCTGGCGCGCGGATGGTTGGCTACGCTGACCGGCTACCAGCGATAGCGGTCGAAATTCTCCGGATTGGCCCAGCTGCCGGCGTTGTTCCAGTCCCGTTTCGGGTTGTAGGTGTCAATGTCATAGCTGTAGACGGCGGTGGTCACGCCGTCCAGATCGACGCGCCGGTGCAGTGACAGCGCCAGCGACAGAAAACGTTCACGGGTCCATTCCGGGCCGTCCCTGAGCGCTGACCAGGTGACGCTAAAGCGCCGGCAGTGCAGATCGCGCAGACGCGCCAGCAGCGCCGAGCCGGTATCCATATCCAGCCGCTCGAGCGTCTGATGCACCAGCCCATAGTCGAAGCGGCCGAGTCGTGCTACGGCTGCGGGCACATCATCCGGTGACATTGTCTCGATCCTGCACTGGGGATGATGCTGGAGATACGCCTCGACTGACGACATAGGCGCCGGCGCGACGCACAGCAGCGTCTGCGGATGTGCCGCCTGTAGCGATTCCAGCAGCGTTTCTTGGATCAGATTCAAGGTCTCGACTCCGGACTCCAGCCTACGCCGGCCGGGTCCGGGTCTCAACGCTGCGCCGTCAGCTCAGCTGGCGATTCCCTGCATCAGCAGACCGCAGATCCAGGCCGCATAGGTGCCAAGGGCATAACCGAGCACTGCCAGCAGCACACCGGCCGGGGCCAGGCTCGGATGGAAAGCCGAGGCCACCACCGGTGCCGAGGCGGCGCCCCCGACGTTGGCCTGGCTGCCGACCGCCAGATAAAACACGGGCGCGCGCAGGATCCGCGCCATCACGATCAGCAGCAAAGCGTGGAAGCCGATCCAGATACCACCGATCAGGAACAGGCCAGGATTCGAAAACACCGCGCTGACGTCCATGCCGAGACCGATCGATGCGACCAACACATAAAGCATGGCGGATCCGACCCGGGAGGCGCCGGCGCCCTCCAATTTTTTCGCCGGGGTAAACGACAAGATCAGACCGATGGTGGTCGCGGTCACCACGATCCAGAAGAAACTGCTGGTCAGGCTCAGACGCGCCAGCCCCGGCGCGTTGGATTCGATCCATGGTGCCACCGCGCCGGCCACGGCATGGGCGACGCCGGTGGCGCCAAAACCTACCGCGAGGATAAAGATCAGATCCGGCAGCGTCAGCAGACGCCCATGTTCTGCATGGAAACGCTCGACCCGTCGTTTGAGATCCTCGATCGCCGAGGTGTCGGCGCCCATGCGCGCGTCGATCTCTTTGGCCCGGCCGGCCATGAATAACAGCACCGCCATCCACACGCTGGCGCACAACACGTCGACCGCCACCATCTGCGAGAACAGCGCATCACCGACGTCGAATACTTCCTTCATAGCCGCCTGGTTGGCGCCGCCGCCTATCCAGCTGCCGGCGATCGTGGTCATGCCGCGCCAGATGGCATCCGGACCCTGACCGCCCACCGTCTCCGGGCTGATCCAGCCCACGATCAACAAGGCCAGCGGGCCGCCGAGGACGATGCCGACGGTGCCGGTCAGGAACATGGTGATGGCCTTGTAGCCGAGACGACCGATCGCGGGGAGATCGACCGACAGCGTCAGCAATACCAGGCAGGCGGGGAGCAGAAAACGCGAAGAAACGAAATACAGCCTCGATTGCTCCGGGTCGACGATATCGAAGGTATTCAGCAAGGATGGCAGGAAGTAGCACAACAACAATCCCGGGACATAACGGTAAAAACGCTGCCAGAACGGGTGTTTGCTGCGTTCGGTATAGAACACCAGGCCCAGGATCAGGCTCAACAGGCCGAGGACGACAGCATCATTGGTGACCAGCGCTGGTTCGTGGGGCATCCGGCTCTCCGCGGGGAAAAACTCGCGGCATTGTACTTGAGCCGGAGTAAACGGATCGCGACGGGCCTGCTTGATGGCCTATGATGCGGGACGCCCAGCCACCAGAGTCCGTGCGCCATGAACAGCCCCTTGTCGCAGCCCCTTACCCTGCCGTGCGGTGTAAATCTTCCCAACCGTATCGCCAAGGCGGCCATGACCGAGGGACTGGCGGATGCCGACGATCGCGCGACCGCAGCGCATCAACGGCTCTACCGGCGCTGGTCTGCTGGTGGCGCGGGCCTGCTGATCACCGGCAACGTGATGGTGGACCGGCGTTTTCTGGAACGTCCCGGAAACGTGGTGATCGACGGCAACGGCGGGCGCGAGGCGCTGCAGGCCTGGGCGCGCGCGGGCACCGAGGCGGGCAACCATCTGTGGATGCAGATCAGCCATCCGGGGCGCCAGGCCTCGCATTTCTCCAGCGCGCCATTGTTGTCGCCATCCGATGTCCAGCTCCGTCTCGGCGGCATGTTCTCGCAGCCGCGGGCGATGAGCGAGGCGGAGATCGTGGATGCGATCCGGCGCTATGCGGAGGTCGCGCAGGTGGCGCGCGATTGCGGTTTCACCGGGGTCCAGATCCACGCCGCCCATGGTTATCTGATCAGCCAGTTCCTGTCGCCGGTGACCAATCGACGCAGCGATCAATGGGGTGGCGAGCTGGAGCATCGCGCGCGCTTCCTGCTCGAAATCGTCGCCGCGGTGCGCGAGCGCGTTGGCGCCGGCTTTCCGCTCGGGGTGAAATTGAACTCGGCCGATTTTCAGCATGGCGGCTTCACCCTTGACGAGTGTACGCAGGTCGCCGCGTGGCTTGCAGACGCGGATATCGATCTGCTCGAGATCTCCGGCGGCACCTATGAACAGCCGAGGCTGCTGGGGGTGGAGGGAGACAAACACACCTATAGCGAGCCCAAGGCCGCCAGCACCCAAAGACGCGAAGCCTATTTCCTCGAATACGCCGCGGCGATCCAGGCCCGGTCGTCGCTGCCGCTGATGGTTACCGGAGGCTTCCGCTCGCGCCGCGCGATGGAGAGCGCGGTCGGCGACGGTGAGTGTGCCGTAATCGGTCTCGGCCGCCCGCTTTGCGTGGATCCCGATCTGCCCGCGGGCTTGCTCGATGGCAGCATCGACGAAGCGGAGGCCTGGGAGCGGGTGTTGCGTCTCGGGCCCGGACGTCTGTTGGGCCCTGCCAGCCCGGCGTTCTTGCTCAAGGCGATCAATGTCCAGGGCCAGATGGCCTGGTTCTATCAGCAGTTGCTGCGGCTGGGCGCCGGCGAAGACGCGGACCGGCGGCTGGGGCTGCTCAAGGCACTGGCCCGACACAATCTTGGCGAGCGCCGGCTGGCCCGGGGGCGGCATTTCGGCGCCGATGTGTGAGCACCGCGATTTAAACCCGATGACCGCTTTTGGCATCACAGGAGTATGAGACTCGCGTGGGGAGTGGCCGGCGGGTCATAATCCGTGTTCGTTCAGGGAGTCATTGATATGGGCATCAGGTCCCGATTGTTTCTGTTTACCGCGCTGCTGGCGCTGGCGGCGCCGCCCGCATGGGGCTGGGGCTCGGGCTGCAAGTTCACCGCCGATCGGAGTGGCGAGGTCGCGGTGGAGGGCGCCATGGTGGTGGAGATCTTTGCACTCGCCGGCGATCTGCGCATCAGTGGTGGTGCGGATGATGGCAAGGTCACCGCGGAAGGCGAGGCCTGTTCCTCGCGTGAGGACATGTTGTCGGTGATCGACGTGACCGTGCGGCGTGACGGTGACCGCATCCAGGTGCTGGCCGAGATGCCGGACATCAGTGGCGAGACCGAGCGACGCTGGAAGGACGAATACGCCACCCTCGATCTGGAAATCGAACTGCCTTCAAACTTGAGCGTGGTCGTGCACGACAGCAGCGGCGACCTCCGCGTCCAGCGCGTGGCTGGCGCCGAAGTCTCTGACAGCTCTGGTGATATCGAGCTGGAAGACATCGATGGTCCGGTGACGATCCCCCGCGACAGCTCCGGAGAGATCATGATGAGCCGGGTCGGCGACGTGGTCATCCAGGTCGATAGTTCAGGCGAAATCCGTATCGAGGAAGCGGCTTCGGTGACCATCGCCAACGATACGTCCGGCGATATCGTGCTGGAAGACATCGCCGGCGATGTGTTGATCGGGAACGATTCGTCCGGGCGCATTGCGGTGCGCAACGTCGGCGGCAGCTTCCTGGTCGAGAACGACACCTCCGGTGGTATCCGCTATTCCAATGTGGACGGTCCGGTCAGCCTGCCGGAGGATCGGCACGGAGCGAACTAGCGCGCTCGAACGCAGCGCCGGATAGGGGTCTGGCCGGTCTGATATATTCCGGCCATGCCCGCACGCACCACCGCGCCCGACTATCTGGACTTACTCAACCCCGCACAACGCGAGGCTGCCGTGCATGGCGCTAGTGATGACGGGCGGTTCCGCGCCGGCCCGCTGCTGATCATCGCCGGGGCCGGCACCGGCAAGACCATGACCCTGGCGCATCGGGTGGCCCACCTGGTGATGCAGGGCGTGGCGCCGGAACGGATCCTGCTGTTGACATTTACCCGCCGCGCGGCCCGGGAGATGGGCCAGCGCGCCCGGCGCATAGTGACCCGGGCGCTGGGCGGCGGTGCCGATGTGCGTTTGCCATGGGCGGGGACCTTTCACTCCATCGCCAACCGCCTGCTGCGCGAATATGCGCCCAACCTGGGTCTGGATCCGGCGTTTTCCGTGCTGGACCGCGGCGATGCGGCCGACCTGATGGATCTGGTGCGTCACCGTCTGGGTCTTTCGCGCGAGTCGCGCCGATTCCCGCGCAAGGACACCTGTCTCGCCATCTACTCACGATGTGTCAACGGCCGCCGTGAAATCAACGCGTGTCTGCAGGATGCCTGGCCCTGGTGTCAGGAATGGGAGGCGGAGCTCAAGACCCTGTTCCGCGCCTATGTGGAAGCCAAACAGGAGACCGCGTGTCTGGATTACGACGACATGCTGCTCTACTGGAGTCACCTGATGTCGGAGCCGGCGCTGGCCGCGTCGGTCTCGGCCCGTTTTGATCAGGTGCTGGTGGACGAATACCAGGATACCAATCTGCTGCAGTCCGAGATCCTCGCCGGGATGCGACCCGACGGCGAGGGTGTCACCGTGGTCGGCGACGACGCACAATCGATCTACTCATTCCGCGCGGCAGAGATCGAGAACATTCTCGGGTTCCCGGATCAATTCCGGCCGCGCGCCCGGGTGGTGACGCTGGAGCAGAACTACCGCTCTACGCAGCCGATCCTGGATGCCGCCAACGATCTGATTGCCCGCGGCGCGCGCCAGTATCAGAAACGCCTGTTCTCCGAGCGCCCGTCGGCGCAGAGGCCGCGCTACATCACGGTCGAAGACGACGAGTGCCAGGCGGACTATGTGATCCACGGCGTACTGGACGCTCGCGAAACCGGTCAGCGGCTGCAGGACCAGGCGGTATTGTTCCGCAGCGCGCACCACAGCGACCGGCTGGAGCTGGAGCTGACCCGTCGCAATATCCCCTACGTCAAATATGGCGGTCTCAAGTTCCTCGAGGCGGCCCATGTCAAAGACCTGCTGGCGGTGCTCCGTTGGGCGGAGAATCCGCGCGATCAGATGGCCGTCTTCCGGGTCGTCCAACTATTGCCCGGTGCTGGACCGGCGACTGCCCAGGGCGCCTGGGATCGCCTGGCTGCTGGCGGCCACCAGCTGGGCGTGCTGGCAGACTTCCGGCCACCGCCGGCCGCCAGGCGGGACTGGCCCGGTCTGGTCGAGTTGCTATCGGGTATGGGCGTCGCGGAGGGCGACTGGCATACCCAGGTCGGCCAGGTCAGGGACTGGTACCGGCCTCATCTGCAGCGCATCTTTGATGACTGGCAGGTGCGGGAGGGGGATATCGATGCGCTGGAGCAAATCGCGTCGGGCTACCGCTCCCGGGAGCGATTCCTGAGCGAGTTGTCGCTGGATCCGACCCAGGCCAGCGGCGATCTGGCCGGCCCGCCGCTGTTGGACGAGGATTTTTTGGTGCTGTCCACGGTGCACTCGGCCAAAGGTCAGGAATGGGATTCCGTGTACCTGCTCAACGTGGCCGACGGCAACTTCCCTTCGGAGTTCGCCACCGGCAAGCCCGAGATGGTCGAAGAGGAGCGGCGTCTGTTGTACGTGGCGATGACGCGTGCCCGCGAGGATCTGCATCTGCTGGCACCGCTCAAATACTATGTGCCGCAACAGCGTCGTCATGGCGACCGTCATGTCTACGGCGCCCGCAGCCGCTTTCTTGACGATGATCTGATGCAGCGCTTTGAACAGTGTTTTCACGGGCTGGCCGATCGACAGCAGGATGCGGCCGCCGCGCATCCCGATACGGTCGTCGATGTGGCCGCGCGGATGCGCGAGATGTGGTGATCGGGGAGGGGGTCGATGTGAGCGTCGGACAGGGTTTCGGTATCGATATCGGGGGATCCGGGATCAAGGGCGCGCCGTTGGACCTGGAGACCGGTCAATTGGCCGCAGACCGGTTGCGGATCGACACGCCGAAGCCCGCGACCCCGAAAGCGATAGCAAGGGTGGCAAAACAGATCCTGGATCACTTCAGCTGGCGGGGGTCCGTGGGCTGCACATTTCCCGCGGTGGTGCGACGGGGCGTGACGATGACGGCGGCCAATGTCGACGATGGCTGGATCGAACTTGACGCCGATGCGCTGTTTGAAGCCGTTACTGCAAGGCCGGTGCACCTGCTCAACGACGCGGACGCGGCGGGTCTGGCCGAGATGCGCTACGGCGCCGGTCGCGGGGTCTCTGGCGTGGTGATCATGCTGACGCTGGGCACCGGCATCGGCAGCGCGATCTTTGGCGACGGCATTCTGCTGCCGAATACCGAATTCGGTCATCTGGAGATCCGTGGCAAGGCCGCCGAGCATCGGGCATCGGATCGGGTGCGCAAGACAGAGGATTTGAGCTGGTCGCGATGGGCCGCGCGGCTCGAGGAATACTTGCGCGTGATGGAAGGTCTGTTCTGGCCTGGACTGTTTATCATCGGTGGCGGCGTCAGCAAACACCACCGGGAGTTTCTGCCGTTGATCGACATCCGTACGCCGATAGTGCCGGCCTCTTTGCGTAACGACGCGGGCATCATTGGCGCCGCGCTCGAAGCTGCGAGGATCGAGGCCGCCTAGCCCGGCCCGGTTTTGACGTGCGAAAAAAGGGCCGCCCTGTCAGGCGGCCCTTATCGTCTCAAAATGTGATCCTGCCGGGCGACTACTTGCCGAAGGCGTAGGTGAAACCGCCGAACAGCGCGTACTGATAGTCGTTTTCGGTGATCGAGCTGTCGTCGACTTCATCGCCCAGATAGTCATAACGAGCGCCACCGAGGAACGTCCATTTGGAGCCCGAGGCATTGTAGCCAAGCAACCCGCCGAGGCGGATGCCGGTCTCGTCGTCGGCGCTGTAGGCCGTGCGGCCGCGGGTCAGATCCACCTCGCTGTTGCGGACGCCGTAGTAATAATCGTTGAAGTCCGAGTCCGCAAACACGATGCCGCCGTTGACGGTGTAGAACCAGGGACCGGCTCTGTTCGTAAACAAAGCCATGGCCCGTACCTGGCTGCCGTCGCTGTTGCTCATCGCGTCGGTGGTGGCGGTGAGTTCGAGGCCGAAGCGCTCCGGCTGCCAGCGGATAAGGCCACCCACGGCCAGCGACGGATCCCGGTCACTCATGCCACGCAGGATGCTGGCGTCGCCGTCCTCATACCCGTCGGCCCACCATTCGGCCAGTATGGAGACCTCCCAGGGATTTGTGTTGATGAACTTCCAGCCGAGGTTGCTGCCCCGGACAAAGAAACGCTCGCCCTCAAACAGGATGATGGGGATGGGCGTGGTTTTTTTGCTGTCCTTGAAGCCGTCGTAGGCTTTCTCACGATAGACGGCGCCGGCGCCGAGGTTCCATGGGCGTTTGCCGGCGGGTGCCGAGAATTCCTCGGCTACGGCCGGCACTGCCAACCCGGCAATGACCAGGAGCGCAATCATGCGAATCAGTATTTTCATCGGTTTCTCCAGATTAGCAGGTGGGAGAGTCGTAAGGATGAGACATATTCTAGCTTAGTATCGAGCTTGGGCCATAGGGAAAAACACTAATGGGCGTTTTTTTGTCACATATTTACAACAGCCGGTCTAGCGACTCATGCCCAGGGCCTGACGGACAAAGGCAAAGCGGTCGGCCTCTTCCTCGATCCGCATCCATTTGGGCTTGCCGGCACCGTGGCCACCACGGGTCTCGATCCGCACCACGACCGGGTTGGCGCAGCTCTGGGCCTGTTGAAGCTCGGCGCCGAACTTGAAGCTGTGCCAGGAGACGACGCGGTCGTCATGATCGCCGGTCTGCACCAGCGTGGGCGGATAGCAGGTTTCCGGGACGACATTGTGTAACGGGGAATACGCGTATTGGGCGCGAAATTCGTCCTCGTTCTCGGATGTGCCGTAGTCGGTGGCCCACATCCGCGCATTGGCGCTGGCGGTGTGATACCGCAACATGTCCAGTACGCCGACCGCCGGGACCACGGCCCCGAACAAGTCAGGCCGCTGCAACATGCAGGCTGCCACCAGCAGGCCGCCGTTGCTGCCGCCGAAAATGGCCAGTTTGTCCGGGCGCGTATAGCCCTCGTCGATCAGCCATTCGGCGGCGGCGATAAAGTCATCAAACACTTTCTGCTTCTTGAGCTTCGTGCCGGCCTCGTGCCAGCGTTTGCCGTATTCGCCACCGCCGCGCAGATTGGGGATGGCGAGCATGCCGCCCATCTCCAGCCAGATGGCCCAGCGCGAACTGTAGCCCGGGGTCAGCGCCTGGTTGAAGCCGCCGTATCCGTACAGCAGCGTCGGCTGCTGGCCGTCGGGTTCCAGATCCTTGCGGTGGGTCAGGAACATCGGTATCCGGGTGCCGTCCTTGCTCGCGTAGAAAACCTGGCGAGTGACATAGGCCTCACCATCGAATGGGGTAGCCGCGGCTTCCAGCGGCTCGACGGCCCGCTTCGACATTTCAAATCGGTAGGTGGAGGCGGGATCCACATAGCTGGTAAAGCCAAAAAAGATTTCCTCATCCCCGAGCCGCGAGGACAGTTTGTCTTCATCGCCGGACGATGGCTTGATGGCGTCGATGCCGTAGACCGTGCCGAGACCGGGCAATGCAATCTCACCGTCCGGCGTGCCGTCGAGCCGCACCAGGTTCACCGTGCTGTGGGCGTCGGTCAGATAGTGCAGCACAACATGATCGGCGCCGAGGCTGGCCGCATAGATCGGGGTCTCCTTCTCCGGCACCACGACACGCCACTGGTCCGGTGTGGGTCGATCGAGATCGATCGCGATCACCCGGCCGTTGGGTGCGCCGGCGTTGGTCTTGAAATAAAAGCGCTGACCGTTGCTGCCGAGGAATTCGTAGCGCCCGTCCCACAGATCGATCAACCTGACCACCGGGCGTTCCGGCTGGCGCAGGTCCATGTAATAGACCCCGTTTTCGAAATAGCCCTCGGTGATCGTGAGCAGCAGATAGTCGCCGTCCTCGGTGACTTCGCCGCTCGGCTGTCTGCGGGGATGATCGGTGACCGCATAGACCAGCACATCGCGGGTCTGGGGGTCGCCGACGCGGTGATAAAACACCCGTGCCTGCTGGCCGTCATCGGCCCGTCCGTTTTCGTCCAGCGGATAGCGGTTGTAGACAAATCCGGCGCTGTCCGCCAGCCACGAAATACTGCCGCCGAATTTGGCATCGCGGAGCACTTCGTCCAGGTCCTGGCCGGTGGTCAGATCGCGTACGTGGATCGTGATCCAGTCGGTGCCGCCATCGGAACGGGCGTAGGCGATCTTGCGGCCGTCCGGGCTGACGGCAAAACTGGCCATGGCGATGGTGCCGTCCTCGCTAAAGCCGTTAGGATCGATGGCGATCTCGGCTTCGCCGCCAAGGTCGTTGGCGACATATAGCACCGGGTGGTTGGCGACGCCATCGCTGACTTCGAAGAAATAGCGGCCGCCACGTTTCATCGGCACGCCCCAGGATTTGTAGCTCCACAGGGCCTCGGCTCGCTCGCGGATCTGTTCACGCTCCGGCAGCGATTCCAGATACGGCCGGGCGATCGCGTTCTGCGCCGTCACCCAGTTCGCCACCTCCGGCGAATCCAGATCCTCCATCCAGCGGTAGGGGTCCGGCACCTCGGTGCCAAAATAGTCGTCGCTATGGTCGCTGCGTCGGGCGGCCGGATAGCGCATGGATTCGTTCCCAGCGGCAGCGGTTTCCGGGGTCTCCGTATTCATGTTCTCTGTGTCCTGTCCGCAGGCGGTCGCCAGCATTAGCAACGCTACCGCGGTCACCCATCTTCGGCTCATGATGGCTCCGTGCTCGGTGGGGGGTGGTCAAAACACGCAGTCTATCGGCTGGATCAGCGGGGACCAAGATGGTGCGGAGACGTACTCGGGCGCCAGATTTCAGCCGTAACCTGCCGCTGCACCCTCTGCAGGGCGCTGGCTGCGATTCGGCACGGACTCAGACGGCGCGCGCGGTCGGGCGCCGGGGCATGCCTCCCGAAACCTTGTTACGCGGCCTTGCGGTGTTTCCGACGCGTCGGCGGCAGCGGTCCGGGGCCGGACTTTGTCTCGTCCGGAGACTCGGCATTGGTCCCGGGCTCGCAATCTTTTGATTTGTCGGTCTCGCTGGCGCGGCGCGAGGATTCGCGTCTGGCCAGATCGATGCTGAAGCGTTGCAGGTGATTCATGGTCGGTCTCGATCCTTGGTTGCGGCGCAGCATAGCAGCTTGCTGATCCGTGCGTATGCTTTTGCGGACGCGAAGTAGTATGAAGCGCGACTGTGACAGATCCGCTGCGGGATCGTGGCACCTGGCCCCCGGCCCCCGGTCAGCTGTCCGTGGTGCCTGGTGCCACCATCGAGCGGATGTAGTGCTCCTGCCGCGGATAGGGGAAATCGATGCCGGATTCGTTAAAGGCCTTGTAGATCGAGACGATGAGTTCATCGATCACCATGCCGCGCAGCACGGGTGCGTTGACCCAGCACAACAGCTCCAGATCGATGCTCCAGTCACCGAAACGGCGGTAGCGGACCCGTGCCTCCGGCGTTGCAGCCACCCGCGGATGGGCAAGGGCGATTTTCATCAGGACTTCCCGTACCTTGTCCAGGTCCTCGCCGTAGCAGACCCCGATCGGGATCCGGATGCGATATTTCGGGTGCGGGCCACCGCTTTCGTTGACGATCTTTGAATTGCCCATCACCGAGTTCGGCACGGTGACCTCGACATCGTCACGGGTCAGCAGACGCGTCGAGCGGATACCGATCTGGGTGATCCGTCCGCGCTCGCCGGAGTCGAGCACCACATAGTCGCCGATCCGGTAGGGCGCGTCCGCGATGATAAATACGCCGGCGAACAGGTTTGCCAGCGTGTCCTTGGCGGCGAAACTCAAGGCCAGTCCGATGATGCCCGCCGACGCGACCCAGGCGGTGATATCGACTTCCCAGATCTGCAGCACCATGTACGCGCCCAGCGCGATCATAACCAGCAGCGTGAGATTGTCGAACAGCGGCAGCGTCGCCGGCTGGATCAGCCGCGCGCCCTCGGGCTGATTGGCGAGCAGGCGACAGACAAAGCGCAGCACCCGGATCACGAATTGTATCCATACAAACACCAGGATCGTGCGCAGCACGCCGATGGTCGCGAACTCGGCCATCTCGTGCATCTGTAGCAGCAAGGTCGCCGCGCCGAGACCGGCCAGCAACAGCGTCACGGTCACCGGTCGTTTTACGTTGGTGAGGAACAGATCGTCGAGCCGGGTCTTGGTATGGGTCGCCCAACGCTTGATCAGGGCGATGGCCAGGGACGCGGTCCAGGCCAGCACGATGCCGACGGCGACCGCCAGCACTGCCTGCAGATAGCGGTTGTCACCGATCACCCCCGCGGCGTTCTCGATCAACAGGGCTATATCCTTCGGCATAGATCTTGACTCTCTCGATTCGCTGTCAGATGTCCGCGATGTCTCGTGGCCCGTGTGGGGGGCATGCTCTGACGCTGCCTACGATGTTACCCGACCTGTCAGGGCTATTGATCCCTGGCGGCGTCGCGGGCCTCGGGATCGGGTTCGAAGATCATGCCGATGATGCGCCACTGATTCACCTGGGGATAATCGGTGATAAAGGAGCGGTCGATGATCTCGGTGGACGCGCCGCGGACCGGGAATTCCATCACCGTGGTGTTGGGTTGATTGTTGCGGTCGGAGCCGCGGAACAGGATGCTGACCCAGCCAGGTCCCGGTGCACGCGCCACGCGTGCGCGGATCTCGATCAATCTGGAGTTGGGGTAATAGAGGATCGTGCCGCGCAGGCAAAACCCCCGATCCTCGTCACACAGACGGCCCTCCCGCAGCAGCAGGTCAGGGCCATAGGCGGCCACGGGGGAGGCGAGCAGCGCAAAAAAAGGAAGCAGGACCCGGGCGAGTCGGAAGGGCTTGGAGGATCGGGCGAACACAGCCCGACAACCATAACGGATCGCCCGGGCCATGAACATAGCGGCCGCGCCGCCGCTGGCGCCGGATTTCCAATCTGTAATTCAGTACCTTGACTCTGACCCTTAAAGCGCGATAACAACAAGCCGTGGATGCTGCACGGTGTCGACACGCGAGGCCGGGCGGATCTGCGTCATCGGGTTTTAAGGCCCGGCAGAGGTGATGCGGCATGAGCGAGGACAGGACACACGCCCGGGTGGTCGCCAGCGCCAATGTGCGCGAATTCTTCCGCGAGTCGGTGGATGTAGCGATCGAACGTCAGCGGCTTGAAGCCGAGGACCACACGGTCCACTACGTGGTCAATATGCTGACCCTGTTCACCCGTGCGGAAGAACTCTACGGCAGCGGTCCGGAGCGTCGCCTGCCGCCGCTGGCAGCGATGCTGGCCGAAGCCGTCGAAGCGCCGTCGACCCGCGATTCGGATCGCGCCTTGCAGCGGCTCGGTGACGTGGCGCTGTTTATGGCCGGCTTCTTCCCCGATTATCTGGCGCGCCGTCCGGTCGACGTGGATTACTACATCCGCATGGGCGGATCTGCCTATGGCACGCTCGCCGATCGTTCACGCACGACCAGCCACGCCAGCGGCCTGGCTGACATCTTCGCCGAGCTGGCCGACAAGTTCGCGGCGTTTGTCGAAGTCCTCGGGCACATCGCCGATCTCGGGCGACAGTACACCTCGCGCGACATCATGCGTCTCTACGAGCTGTGGATCGCTACCGGCAGCCGCCGCGCCCGCGAGCGGCTGGATGCGCTGGGTGTGCAGGTCAGTCCTGCAATGTCCAGTCCCCGGCAGCACTAAGGGCGGAACCGATGCGGCTGCTGCACCGTTTGCAGGGCCTGGTCGAGCGTACCTATGACGTGGCTAACCCCCATCGCGTCACCGACTTCCTCGTGACTTGTCCACAACTGGCCGCAACGCTTGGTCTGAGTCCGGCCGCCGTCGCCAGCGGCGAACAAGTGTTGGTCTCCGGCGATCAGGACCAGGTCGATCTGACCGTGTTCCTCGACGGCGATATGCTCGACAAACTGCGCGCACAGAATCCGATGCGGGAATTGCATGACGGCAATCTCGATCACTTCTGGACCGCGCTGGAAGGCGTCAGTCATTTTGTCTATCTGGTGTGGAGCGCACGCATGGGCCGTCAGGTCACCCGGCTGGAGCTGGAGCTGCAGGCCGAGGTGGACAAGTTCGTGCTGACCGCCAGCCTGGTCGCGGCCCAGCGCGGTGGCAGGGTTCCGGTGGAGCTGCATCGATGGCTGTTCGATCTGCCGGGCATCGATCCCGCGCTGGCAGAGGAAGCGGCCGAACGCTACGCGGCAGCCAATCGATACGCCGGCCGCTACTGCCTGGGTCTGGCGAAGCGATATCTCAAGCGAGGCGACCGCGCATCGATGATGCCTGAATTGCGGCGCTTTTATCGCCTCGGTCAGGGCGGCAAGATTCGCCGCATCGAGACCGAACGCTACTGAGCTGCCACCGTTTTAAGGTGGCCACGTTTTAGATAGAACAGGGCGCCGGACGCGCTGCTGAAACGCTGCTGGCTGCCGGGTGGCAGACGCAGCCAGCTGTTTTCGGGATGTTGGCGCTCTGCGTCTTCGATGGCGCCCTCGATCACCAGGATCTCCACGCCGCCGGGCCACGATTCATCGGGCAGTGCCGCGCCGACCGCCAGGCGCATCAGCGCCACGGCCTCGTCGCCGTGCTGATGTAAGTGCAGCCAGCTGCCTGCCGCATCCAGATCCGACCAGGTGGCGCTGCGCGTATCGATGACAACTCGCTCGAGGTCATCGCTGGCGAACTGACGGAGCTTGACGAAAAGAACGCAGCCAGCGGTACTGTAAGGGGTGTGGACGCTGCCGGGTGGATTGCGCACGTAGGTGCCGGCCGGATAGTCCCCATGCTCATCGGAGAACACGCCCTCCAGAACCAGGAATTCCTCGCCGCGATCATGGCGGTGGGCCGGGAAGCGGCTGTTTTCCGGATAGCGCACGACGCTGGTGGCCCGGGCTACCTCGCCACCGTCTCGATCCAGCATGCGCCGCTGCACGCTGCCGTCCGGTGCTGGCTGCCAAGGCAATTCGCTGAGCAGGGCGGATGCGGGTTTTGCAAGGTCTGCGTAGAGGTTCAATTTATGGTCCTGATCACGCGCTCGCCGCGCCGGATGGCTTATTATCTGATGAATCCACGCCCAACGGGAGCAGGAATGTCTGATGTCAGGGCCACGCTGGAGGCCTTCGCCGCCGGCGAACTCGATTATGCGGAGTTGCACCGCAGGCTCAATGCCGCGCTAGCGGCGGGTCTGAGCATCGACGCCGCTGTGACCGATCTGGATACGATCCGCGACGCGGGCGGGCTCTCGATCGGGCTCTACAACGTGCTGTATCGGGCGATCACGCGGGTGGCCGATGGGGAAGACACGTCGCCATTCGCCGGCTCCGGGGCGGCGTCCCTGGTTGGGTCAAACGAGACGGACACCGGGGGACCTGACGACGAGCCCGATATCGATGCCGCCGAAGCCGGAAACAGGCGCGCAGACGAACTACCGCAGATGTTTACCGAGCCTGAGGCGCTACTCGAGGACGATCTTCCGGAAGTCACGGCAGCCGGTCCGGAGCCGGTCGATCCAACCTTGGCAGAACGGGACGAGGATGCGGCGGAAGCCGGTGATGCATCCGGCGCGGAGTCGGCCGCGGAGCCGACGCCGCTCCCGTCCGGGCGCTGGCTGGCACAGCCCGGTTGGGAGACGTCTGATGAGGAGAACGGCGAGACCGACTCGGCGTCCTCGCCCGGGCCAAAGGAGAAGCCGGGTGGCGAGGATCAGGCGCAACAGGATGATTCACCCCTGCCCGAGGCCGGCGATGTCATCGGTGGCCGTTATGTCATCCAGTCGATCCTCGGCCGCGGTGGCATGGGCGTTGTGTTCCGGGCCCGCGATCGCTATCGCGAGGGTGCTGCTGCCGACGATGTCGATCTGGCTCTGAAGCTGTTGAAGCCCGAGCTCCGGCGCCATAAAGACGCCGAGCGACGATTGCTGCTCGAGGCGCTGCAGGGTCAGGCCTTGATGCACCCCAATCTGGTGCGCATCTTCGACTTTGGTGAAGCCGACGGTATGCCCTATGTGACGATGGAGCTGCTGGATGGCGAGTCCTTGCGCAGCGCCATCACGCGACGCACCCCGGTCGGTTTTCCGCCGGCCGAGGCGCTGGCGATCATCCGCGGCGTCGCCTCGGGACTCGCCTATCTTCACCAACGCGGCTATGTGCACAGTGACCTCAAGCCAGGCAACCTCTACCTGTGTCGCGGCGACGAGCCCAAGCTGCTGGATTTCGGGCTGACCAGGCGTCCGGGACGGGCCATGGAGCCGGTACTCGACGGCGCCGGATTACCTTCCAGGACGCCCGCCTATGCCAGCCCACAGGTGCTCGCCGGCGAGGCGCCTGAAAGCAGGGATGACGTCTTTTCCCTCGGCTGCGTCGCCTTCGAGCTGGTGACCGGCCGTCATCCCTTCAACCGATTGGCGGCGGACGATGCGATGGCGCGCAAAGTCAGGCCAGGGCGGATCAAGGGTATCGCCGCCCATCAGCGACGCGCGATCAAACGTGCATTGAGCTTTGTGCCCACGCGCCGTTTCGCCGACGCTAACGCGTTCCTCAGCGCCATGGGCCTCGGCGATCGTCCGCAGGGCGGCCGGCTTGCGGGTTTCCTGCCGGGCGCGCTGGCGGGTGCATTGGCCGGCATCCTGGTCACGAT